>JAJXTW010000271.1 GCA_021783455.1 Nitrospirota bacterium
GCTGCAGCGCCAGCACAGGCCGCCCTCCACCTGTTCGTTCGCGAGCACCGTGTTGCACGACGGACACCAGTTTACGTAGGAGAGCTTCTTGTAGGCGAGGCCCCGCTCGTACATCCTGATGAAGAACCACTGGTTCCAGCGGTAATACTCGGGGAGGCAGGTGGCCACTTCGCGGTCCCAGTCATAGGACAAGCCGAGCCGTTTGAGCTGTTTGTCCCGCATAGATGCAATGTTCTCAAGCGTCCATTTGGACGGATGGATGCCGTGCTTGATCGCGGCGTTCTCAGCAGGCAGGCCGAAGGAGTCCCAGCCCATGGGATGGAGCACGTTATATCCGCACATTCTTTTATACCGTGAAATGACGTCGCCGATGGCGTAGTTTCGCACGTGGCCCATATGAATGCGCCCCGATGGATAGGGAAACATCTCCAAACAGTAATATTTGGGCCTGGATCCGTCCTCGGTCACTTTGAAGGTCTTATTTTCCTGCCAAGTGCGCTGCCAGCGTTCTTCAACGTTCTTGAAATCGTACCGTTCTTCCAACAAATCCTCCTCATACGACTTGCAAATCATGAACTAAATGGTAAGTTTACTGCCTGCGATACAACTCGATAGTGCCCCCCGAACCGTGATTCACCATAACGTGGCCGCCTTTATTACCTGGTCCTCACTGTTCGCATGTCTTTTCTGCTATCGAATACTTCAGATGTTATCAGTTTTTCGCCTGAGTTTTAACATACTGATCAATGATGATGAGGGATTTCGTGTCGCAGTTTAAAAAATTTACGCCGTACCTGCGCCTGCCAGACGCGGTTTTATCGGATCTCATGACCTCGCATTCAACGGTTATCCCGCAATGGGCAATGTTGAATGTGCAGATAAGCCGCTCACCCGTCTTGAGCTCCCGGCTGGTCTCCAGCAGCATACCGGAAATGCTGATATTGAGAGACTGAGCCGTAAAAACACTGTCTTCTCCCCTGCCCTTGATGGCTATGCGCTGCAGCACGCGCATGCCCTTCCGCTGCGGCACGACCAGCAACTCGGAGATCTTTGCGAAAAGCAGGCCGGGATCCGCCGGCCTGGGGATGACGGAATTCGCTCCCGCCGCCCGGCACTGGTCCAAAGATAGATCCGTATTATTACAAACAATAACTATGGAAACGTTCTTCAGACCGGCATTGCTCCGGATCGTAGAGCAAAGCTTCGCACCGCCCATGAACGGCAGCTCGGAATCGGTCACGATGAGGTCCGCCTTGTGAGTTTCGTGCAGGTGGAGTATTTCTTCCGATGACTCGGCTGTGAGAATCGAGATGCTTCCCCGGCTGAACACGGTGCCGTTCTTTCCAAAAAGGCGGATGATGGGCTCTGCAATTATGATCTTTTTCATTGATAATGCGATATAGTTCGTTCTTCCCGCCGTGTCTTCATCATGAGAAACGGGCGGAAACCAGCGTCTTAATGTCCAATCGGAGGTACCGGACTTCCTGTCACGAAGTTTCGGGTGTGCTATGTCATCTCACGTGCGGCCGTCTGAGCAATTCTTATTCTCTTACCCATCCCGGGTAGGCATCGGCCCGCCTTGCTTCCTCGGGGAGATCCACCTCAAGCTTCTTCCTGGTCAATTCGATCTTTTTCTCAAGCAGGGCCTTCTTTTTCTCGCGGCTTGCCAGCGTTTTCTTCCTCTTTGCAGTCAGTACCTTCGGAGTGTCTTCCTCGTCTTTTTCCTTTTTTTCAACGAGCTCTTTCTCATACTGCAAATCTCTCAGTTGCTGCCGGTACTTGTCAGCCCGCTTGCGCCAGTATTCCTCGCCCCTCCCGTACTTGTCTCTGTGGTCTGAGGATTTTATCGCCGTTGGACCCGGCGCGGTCGGCTTCTTCCCCACGCTCACCCGGGATTCGTCGGGTTTGATTGTCGAGGCGCCGGCCCGGTATTCCTGGGGGACTTGTTTCGGGTCGTTGGTGAAAAACTCCTTACCGTCCCTGTCCACCCAGCGGTAAAAGTCAGCCCGGGCGTTTGATGCGAACAACAAGAGGATACACGCTGCAAACATGACGAAATTTTTCATAACGTCCTCCCAGAGTGGTGTGAGGCTAAAAAATAACACAATTACCAGGCCTGCGCAAGGTTTTTTCTTGTGCTGTCAAGGTCAAAAATGCTATAGTGCGGATATCGCAGGCTGAGTGCAGCGCGTATAACTCTTGGAGCACGACCTCCCAGCCAGTTGCACCAGCTTTAAATTCCCAGCTCAGAGCTCTCTAAATCATGCCAAAACCTGTCGTTGCCATAGTGGGCCGTCCGAACGTCGGAAAATCCACGCTTTTTAATCGGATCCTCGGGAGAAACTTCGCCATTGTCGAAGACATGCCCGGTGTTACCCGCGACCGCAATTACGCCGAGGCCGAGTGGGAGGAGAAGCACTTTCTGCTCGTGGACACCGGAGGTTTCGAGCCGGAAACCGACGACGTCATGTATTCAAAGATGCGGGACCAGACAACGCTCGCCGTGGAAGAAGCCGACATTATTATCTTCCTCCTGGACGGAAAGGAGGGCTTGCTGCCGTCGGATATCGAGGTGTCCCAACGGCTCAGGGCCTCAGGAAAACCTGTGCTCTACGCCATCAATAAAGTGGACGGCGTAAAGCATGAAGGTCTTCTCCCCGACTTTTACCGTCTCGGCATAGACACCCTCTACCCGCTCTCCGCCCAGCACGGCCCCGGCTTTTCCGACCTCATGGACGAGCTCTGGCGCATGCTGCCCGAGTCCTCGTCGCAGCCCGAAGCCGGGGAAGAGGCCATCATACCAAGAATCTCCATCCTCGGCCGCCCGAATGTAGGCAAATCCTCCTTCGTAAATTCGCTGATCGGCGAAGACCGGATGATCGTGAGCCCCGTTGCCGGCACGACCAGGGATTCCGTAGACAGTTTGTACCAGTATTACGGCAGAAAATACATACTTGTTGACACTGCCGGCATCCGGAGCCGCGGCAGGATCAGCCAGGGAGTTGAAAAGTACAGCGTCATGCGCGCGATGAAAAGCCTGGTTCGCGCGGATGTGGCCCTGGTGCTCATCGACGCTTCAGAAGGGATCACGGAGCAGGATGAGCGGATCGCCGGCCTGGCGCACGAGGAAGGCAAAGGCCTGATCCTTATTCTGAACAAGTGGGACCTGGTGCCTGACAAGGAAGAGGCCTACAAGAAGTTCATGACCGATATCCAGCAGAGGCTCAAGTTCGCCGCCTACGCGCCTGTTCTCACCATCTCGGCAAAAACACGCCAGCGCATCACGAAGATCTTCGACGAAATTGACCGTGTTATTCAAGAGACGGAGAAGCGGGTGCCCACTGCGGAGCTTAACCGGGTTTTTGAACGGCTTACGGCGACCCATGAACCGCCCCTCTACCGCGGCAAGCGGGTCAAATATTACTATATAACCCAGGGAAGCATCAAGCCGCCCACCTTCATTTTATTCGTAAATTATCCAGACGGAGTGCATTTCTCGTACCTCCGCTATATCGAGAACAACCTCCGCGAAGCTTTCGGCTTCCACGGCACGCCGCTCCGCATCTTTGCAAAGAGCCGGAGGGAAGAACGACCCAAGGGGGAGAGGTCATCA
>JAJXTW010000272.1 GCA_021783455.1 Nitrospirota bacterium
ATTGATATCCACGCATCAATATTCCGGAATATTCTGGCATCTGCCTTGCTATTTCATGGACTGCAATCAAGCAGTTTCAGCAAATCGAGACAGAAACCCATGACGCTCAGTTATATGCATATGCCGACCAGCAGAAGCACAAAAACCATTCTTCTCGTGGACGATGAACAGGAAAACCTCAGGACCTATCAGGAAATCCTCGAAGATATGGACTATCGCATCCTTACAAGATCGGATGCCGATTCCGCACTGGCGCTGCTCAGTGGAGGGGCCTCTGTCGTCGATCTGATCGTGACCGATTACCGGATGCCGGGCAAGAACGGCCTTGAATTTGTCACGGAGTTGCGGCAATACCGGCCTTTTGTGCCGGTCATCATGATCACCGCGTACGGGAACATCGAGACGTATCTGCATTCGGTCAGTCTTGGCGTTTTCGAGTATGTTCACAAGCCGATCAAGAAAGAGGAATTGGAACTCATTGTGAAACAGGCCCTTCACGATGACGAACCGGAAGGGATGACTGAGGACGACCGGCCGTGATGAACAACATCCTTCCCGCGCCCTCCGCGTGCAAGCAGGCGGGGCCGGACTGGTCAACGCTGTCGTCCGCCGGATTCGAGCCCGCCGGGGGGCCTGCAGAAAAAGCCGGCGGTTTCTGCAAAATAGAATTCACAGGAAAAAAGGAACAAGGCGCCTAACGCCGTTCTCATATCTGACAGAGGGGGAAGAGAGATGGACACACGAATGATCGATGCAACGCGGGTGCTTTCCAGCCGGGAAAATTCCGGCGCATACCGTGCACCATATTTCTGTCTGAGGAGGATGTCATGAGCCCATGGGACCAGATGGTGGAAGAGTTTCCGGGCGTCGATGCCCGCGAAGAAGCGCTCGACGACGCGCACGTGACGGACGCATTTCACAATAGCGGCCGCGATGCGGAAGACAAAGAGGCCGCAGCGGACAAAGGGCTCGATGTCGTCAAATTTTACTTCAAGGAAATCCGGAAAATGCCGCTCCTGAACTTCGAGCAGGAGCAGGAGCTCGGCAAGCGCATCGCCAAAGGGGACGATGAAGCGCGCGCCAGGATGATCGAGTGCAATTTACGGCTCGTCGTCGCCATCGGCAAGAAATACATCAACCGCGGCCTGCCCTTCTCCGATGTCCTCGAAGAGGGCAACCTCGGCCTGATCAGGGCCGTGGAAAAATTTGATTACAAGCGGGGCTTCAAGTTCAGCACCTATGCGTCGTGGTGGATCCGGCAGTCTATCGAGCGCGCGATCGCGAACCAGGTCAGGATCATCCGCCTGCCCGTGCACGTCGCGGAGATCGCCAATGCCCACACCCGCGCGGTCCGCAAGCTGACGCAGGAGCTCGGCCGGGAACCGGCGGCGGAAGAAGTCGCGAAAAAAATGAAGATCACCGTCGAACGGGTGCGCGTCCTGTCCCAGATGTCGCGGGACACCTATTCGCTCGACACCCTGATCAGCGACGAGGGCGACGATACGCTGAAGGACGTCCTGCGCGACGACCACATGCCGTCCCCTGCCGCGGCCATCAACGAGCAGGGCCGCCGCAAGTATCTCAACGAATGCATTGCCGAGCTTCCGGACACCGAGCGGAACGTCCTCCGGATGCGCTACGGCTTGAGCACTGACACGCCGCGCACGCTGGAAAGCATCGGCAAACAGTTCGGCATTACGCGGGAACGGGTCCGGCAGATCGAGAAGCAGGCGATCGGAAAGCTCAGGAGCCTGACAAAGAGCAGAAACATGGAATTGGTAGACATGCTGTAAACAGCCCCCCCCTCTTCCCCCGTTTGCTCCTGATAGAGCGGACGGGGGAAGTTTCTTTTTCATCCGGCATGCCCCTTTCACGGCATACCCTAAAAATACCCCATCAAGAGTATTTACTTTTCCTTTCAGCATAAAGCATAATGTGCACTTCTACTTCAACGGATAATGCGCATGATTTCATTGCTCGCGCCTTGCACTGCAATGATCCTGCATTGCACTTTTTGTAGCAGAGTTTTAACTTGACAAGCGGGCAAAAATCAGTAAATCTATATATTGAGACGGCATCAACATTCATTGTTTTATTGCGTGCACTCACAGCTATAAAACATCTTCACTTACAATTTTCGCTTCTGCTTCTGAAAACCCGTACACTTTAAGAACCTCATTACATTAACTAACTGCTTGACCTGAAACGATGTTCAATCTTCTTTGTTCGCGGAGCCCGGCCATGCTAAAAAAACAGCGTTACTCCATTTTTCTTCTCGCGGCAGCTGCCTTATTTATGATTGCCTTGACCCAAACGGCCACAGCAACGACGTTGACCGCGGGCAGCAGTCACTCGATGGCCATAAAGCAGGACGGGTCGCTGTGGGGCTGGGGATACAACGGCTACGGCCAGTTGGGAGACGGCACGACGATCCAACGGTATGTCCCGGTCTCGATCTCCACGGGAACCGCCTGGACAGCAGTCGCCGCATCGTCAGGCGATTATTATACCATGGCGATCAAGTCCGACGGGAGCCTCTGGGCCTGGGGATATAACTCTTACGGGCTGGGCGATGGGACCACGACCAGCAGCTCAAGTCCGGTTTCGATAGCTACCGGCTCAACCTGGACAGCGGTGACCGCAGGGCAAAACTTTACACTTGCTATCAAGTCCGGCGGGAGCCTCTGGTCCTGGGGATATAACTCTTACGGGCTGGGCAACGGGACCACGACCAGCAGTTCAACGCCGGTTTCGATAGCCACCGGTTCTACCTGGAAAGCGGCCGCTGCAAGCCAAAATTACGCCGTAGCGATCAAATCCACCGACGGCTCTCTCTGGGCCTGGGGATATAACTCTTACGGGCTGGGCGACGGGACCACGACCAGCAGCTCAAGTCCGATCTCGATTGCAACAGGGACCAGTTGGACAGCGGTTGCGGCAGGCGCATACCACACCGTGGCGATAAAATCCGACGGCACGCTCTGGGCATGGGGATACAACGGCTATGGAGAACTGGGGAACAACTCGACCACCTCATCGTCATCTCCGGTATCGGTGGGAACGGGTACCTGGATTGCGGTAGCTGCAGGCGCCTATCACACGGTGGCGATAAAATCCGGCGGCTCTCTCTGGGCCTGGGGATATAACTATTACGGCCAGTTGGGAGACGGCACAACAACCAATAGATCTGCCCCAGTCCTGATCGATGTTGGCCCGTGGGTGGCAGTTGCCGCGGGCGATTCCCACACCGTGGCCATGAAGTCGGACGGGACGATATGGGCCTGGGGATACAACAACTACGGCCAGCTGGGAGACGGATCGACGTCCTCAAGAAACTCCCCTTATTCTTTAACGCAAAGTATCGTGGCCGCCCCTGCAGTGAGGAGCTTCGGAAACGTCAAGACCAATACCCAGGCAGTTTCTGCAATAATCATATCCAACAAAGGTTCATTTAATCTCACTATCGGCGTGATCTCCACTTCCGGCACGAATTCGACCGATTTCTCCATCTTGAGCGATTCGTGCTCGAACGCGGTCCTTCCCGGTCTGACGAGTTGCACGGTTGAAGTGGCCTTCAAGCCCGCTTCAACAGGAGCTGAGAGCTCA
>JAJXTW010000039.1 GCA_021783455.1 Nitrospirota bacterium
TCTTGTTCGATACGCTGATGAGTGCGCGCGCTATTTTGCCCACGATAGGGACCTCCGGTGAACGTGATGAAAAGTCATGGCAGGATGAAATTTTAACTCACTGGGCAAGGAAAGTCAATTTTAATAGCGGGACGAATTAGCCTAAAAAACGGCAATTGTTCGCCCTATCCTACGACATTATACTCGCGTACGCGGAATTTGACGCCCAGTTCTTCCGCTATTCTGCGGCAGGCTTCGACATCGACCTCCGGCGCGGCAACGACCGTGGCAGTCACATCGGAGATGTATTTTTTCGCTTCGCGGAGGAACTCCTTGACCGCCTCGTAGGTTTCGATGCCGAATTTCGGCTGGCTGATCTTGACATAGGTTTCGGCGTTCTGGGCATTCAAGCTCACGCTCACGCCGTCAACGAGACCTGACAGCTCGGGCAGGATGTTCCGTTTGTAAATCAGGTTCCCGTGGCCGTTGGTGTCGATACGCACCTTTCCGCCGCGCTCTTTCACCGCGGCGGCAACGGCCTTGACCACGTCGAGCCGCAGCAGGGGTTCCCCGTACCCGCAGAATACGATCTCCGCGTATTGCTTCGGGTCGCCGATCTCCTTGATCAAGGCATCGGCGGTCGGCTCCTCGCCGAGCCGCAGATTATGCCCCTTCACGAAATCGGTATGATAGCGCACGCAGAACGTGCAGGACGCGGTGCACCGGTTGGTAATATTGAGGTAAAGAGAATTTCGTATGGGATAGGTGATCTGGCCGCGCTCGGGGATCGTGCCGATGCCGAAGAGCTGCATGGCGTTAAAGCTCGTGATGCGCGCAACGTCGTCGAAGGAGAGCCCCTTGATCTTTGCGATGGCCTCGGCCGTATGGCGCACGAAGGCCGGCTCGTTCCTCTTTCCGCGAACGGGCTGCGGCGCCAGATAGGGAGAGTCCGTTTCGATCAGCAGGTGCTCGATGGGGATCTGCCGGACAACCTCGCGCAGGGCCTCCGCCTTCGGGAAGGTGACCGGCCCGGCGATGGAAAGGGAGAACCCCATCTCGATCAGGCGCTCGGCCATGGCCAGATCGCCGGAAAAGCAGTGCATGACCCCGCCGAGGTCCGGCGACCACTCTTCCGAAAGGATCTGCATCGTGTCCTCGTGCGCGTCGCGGTCGTGGATAATGACCGGCAGCTCAAGCTCACGCGCCTCGCGAAGCATGTCGCGAAACTTTCTCTTCTGGTCCGTTCGCGAGGAATGCTCGTAGTGATAGTCGAGCCCGATCTCTCCGTAGGCGACCACCTTCTTATGCTGTGCAAAATGCCGGATAATCTCGTAGGCGGGGTGAAGGATGTCCCTCACTTCATGAGGATGGATCCCGATCGCCGCGTAGATGAAGTCATACTTGTCCGCAAGCAGCACCGCGTCGCGGCTCGACTCGATCGTGGTCCCGATCGTAATAATATATTCGACGCCCGCTTCCCGTGCCCGTTTGATCACATCTTCGCGGTCGTCGTTGAACTCGCGCATCTCTAAGTGCGCGTGGGTGTCTATAAGCATTGCCTTACTCGCATTATTCGACATGTGAAAGATGGTGCAGTCAATTGGCCTTTTGTGAGTACCGCCGGGCCGAACTCATATGAGCTTATTTCACCCTGCTCCCGGCCTTGGTCTCCCGGTCGAAGGTCGCGACCGCCAGAAGGTCCCCGTTGCTCGCTGCCAGGAGCATGCCCTGGGACTCAATGCCCATGAGCTTGGCGGGCTTCAGGTTCGCGACGATCACGATGGACTTCCCTATAAGCTCTTCGGGCGTATAACTCTTGCCGATCCCGGCTACGACCTGGCGCGGTATTTCCGTGCCGATGTCCACCTTGAGCTTCACAAGCTTCTCGGACTTCTCGACGCGCTCGGCGGAAATGATCTTGCCGACGCGGAGGTCCACTTTCATGAAATCTTCGATGCCGATCGGCTCAAGTCCCGTTGGTGCGGGCTGCGCGGCCGGCTGTTTTTTTTCTTCTGCTGGCATATCCATCTTGGTCTCCCTGTTCTTTTGTTTGTCGATCCTCGGGAAAAGCTGCGCACCCGGCTGGATGGCGACTCCGATTGCCAGCTTCCCCCACGGTTGTTCTGTATCCATGCGGCACTCTGCGATCTTCTTGTCAATGCCGAGAGCGTCCCATATTTTCTGACTCGTTGACGGCATCACCGGATAAAGATACAGAGCTATCAGCCGAAGCGATTCCGACAGATTGTACAGCACCGCGCCGAGCCGGTCCAGGTCCTTGTTCTTCGCGAGCGTCCAGGGAGCGTTCTCCTCCACATAGCGGTTCGCGCGCGTAACGAGCGTCCAGACATCCTGAATGTAGCGAGTGAATGCAAGAGCCGAAAGGTCCTCATCCACCTTAGTGGCCATCAGAGCTGCCGTCTCCCGAAGTTCCTTATCGAAAGGCTGATTTTCACTTGCCGGCGGAATCTTCCCGTCAAAATACTTATTGATCATCGTGACAACGCGCGACAGCAGATTGCCGAGATCGTTCGCGAGCTCGGTGTTGAACCGCGTCGTGAACGTTTCGATCGAAAAATCACCGTCGAGCCCGAACGGCACTTCGCGCAGCACGAAATAGCGGAACGAATCCACGCCGTGGGCGTCGGCGACCTCGTTCGGATCGATCACGTTGCCGATCGACTTGGACATTTTCTTCCCGTCCCGCGTCCACCATCCGTGGGCGAAGATATTGCCGGGAAGCGGAAGCCCGAGCGCCATGAGCATGGTGGACCAATACACGCTGTGCGTGGTCAGGATGTCCTTTCCCACGAGGTGATGGTCCGCGGGCCACCAGAAGGCTTCGCGCTTTGACGCCTCCGATGAGCCTTCCGCAGCCGGGCTTAAATACCGCGTGGCGGAAAAATAATTCACCAGTGCATCGAACCAGACGTAGGTGACGAAGTCGCGGTCAAAAGGAAGCTCGATGCCCCAGGAAAGCCGCGCCTTGGGCCGCGAGATGCAGAGGTCTCCCAGTTTCTGCGATTTCAAAAAGCCAAGCACCTCGTTCCGCCTGCTCTCGGGCCGGATGTAAGCAGGATGGTCCTCGATATGCTTGACCAGGCGGTCTTGATATTTGCTCATGAGGAAGAAGTAGTTGTCTTCGGTGATCCGCTCCACGGGCCTGCCGCAGTCCGGGCACTTGTTGTCCACGATTTCCTTCTCCGTCCAGAACCGCTCGTCCGGCGTACAGTACCAGCCCTCGTAGGTCCTGCGCTCGATCTCGCCCTTGTCGTACAGCTTTTGCAACAGTTCCTGCACAACGCTGATATGCTCCCGGTCCGTGGTGCGGATAAAGGCATCGTTCGTGATTTCGAGCTTCTTCCAAAGCTTCTGGAAGTTTACGGTCAAAAGGTCCGCGTGCGCCTTGGGCGTCAGGCCCCGCTCCAGGGCCGCTTTTTCTACCTTCTGGCCGTGCTCATCGGTGCCTGTCAGGAAAAACACCGCATCGCCGGCAAGGCGATGATAGCGGGCCAGCACGTCGGCTGCGATGGTGGTGTACGCGTGGCCGATGTGCGGCACGTCGTTCACATAGTAAATGGGGGTGGTAATATAAAATTTCCTGCTCATGCAATGTGCCTTTGTTTCCTTCTTAATTCTTAATTCTTAATTTTTAATTCCGCAATTAACTCCCCGCCGGTCCCTGGGGCGGTTTATTCTCACCCCCGCCCCCGCCTTTTTTCTTCTTGCGCCAGAACCGGCGTTTCTTCTTCCTGCCTGACTTTTCACCTTCCTGCTGAGGTTGCTGCGGGGACTGTGTTATCTGTTCCTGCAGCTGTTCCTGCGGCTCCGGCTTTTCCTGTTTTTGCTGCTGCCTTTGCTGTGGTTTTTGCTGCTGCTTTTGCTGCTGCGGTTGCTGCTGCCGTTCCCGGGGCTGGCCGCCCGGCTGCTGCGGCTGCGCCTTCTTTTCCTGCTGCTGGTCCCTTCTCTTCTCCGGCCTGCCGCCCTTCTGACCGCCATCTTTTTGCCTGTCCCGTCGCTGGTCCTGCTGCTTGCGGTCTTCCTGGCGCCGCTTCTCTTCCTCGAGCCGGCGCTCCTCGGCCTCTCTCCGCTCTTCGCCGATGCGCTGCTCCTCTTCCGCTCTCTTTTCCCTGAGCACGGCCTCGCGCATGCCTGCGACGTCCTTTTTAATTTCGTCGTACATCTCGTACTCGTAGGAGAGGCAGCACAGGAGCCGACCGCACACGCCGGAAATTTTCGCCGGGTTCAGCACCATTTCCTGCTTTTTGGCCATGCGGATCGAAACAGGCTCGAAGTTCTTCAAAAACGCCGCGCAGCAGAGTTCCCTGCCGCAGGGACCGAACCCGCCGATCAGGCGCGCCACGTCCCGAACGCCGATCTGGCGCATCTCGATCCTGCTGTGGAGCTTGTGGGCAAGGTCCTTCACCAGTTCGCGGAAATCGACCCGCGATTCGGAAAAGAAGTAGAAGGTCGCCCGCGAAGCGTCAAAGGAATATTCCACGCGGATCAGCTTCATCGGCAGCTCCCGCTCGGCGATCATGTCCTGGGCGGTCTTGAAGGCCTCGGCCTCGTGTACCTTGTTCTTCTCGTCGCGCGCGAGGTCCTCTTCCGTCGCCTTGCGCACGACTTTTTTCAGCGTCTTGGGCGCCTGCGTACGGCCGTTGGCAATCGCGTCTCGCGATGCATCTCCGACAATCTCCTCTTCAATCTGAAGGCCGTGCTCCTCCTGTTGAACAGGTTCCGTTGCAGGCAACGCCTGCTGCTTTTTGAGGCGCACGACAAAGGCAAGTCCCTGCCCCCGCTCGGAATCGACGATGACCTTCTCGCCGATGGCGACCTCAATATCCGTCGCGTCAAAGTCATAGACCTTCCAGTTGTCGCGAAAACGCACTCCGGCTATTCTTATTATCGTGTCCGGCATCATATTGTCAGTCATCTGTTGTTTTTAAACGGGCGGGTCTTTTCCGTCATGCTCATGCAACGATCCGCAATCCGAAATCGACGATCCGCAATCGTTTCATCCTCTCCCCAACTTGAAAAACAGATTCTCCGCCACCAGCTGCGCGCTCACGCGGCGGTCGAGCAGGCCCCGGCTGGCCATGAACAGCTCCAGGTCCGCAACCATTCCCGAAAACGGGACCCGTTCTCCCCACTGCCGGTACTGCTCCTCTGCACGCGCGTTTACCAGGAGCCGCGCCTCTTCCGTGGCCCGATACACCATGGCATCACGAAGGCACTCGACGCCGATGGCGAGCAAACGGTCGAACCGGTCGCGGTCCTTTGCGTAGGATTCGGCAAGGGCCAAAGTCTCGCCCGGCCCCTGGTGCGCGAGACCCGACCAGAGTTCGAGGATCCGGCCCCGGTCGGCCTTTTCCTGCTCCACGTCCATTTCGAGGCCCCTGCCCATGCTGCCCTGGGCAAGCGCCGCCAGAAACCAGGCATCCTCTTCCGAGAGGCCCCGTTTCCGCACGAGGGCCTGCGCAAGCGTGCGGCGCGGAAGCGGCTGAAACCTGATCTCCTGGCACCGGGAACGGATGGTCGGCAGCAGGCTTTGCGGCAAAGCGGTGATCAAGAGGAGCAGCGCGTCTCCCGGCGGCTCCTCCAGCGTTTTCAAAAAAGCATTGGACGACGCCGTGTTCATGCAATCGACGCCGTCGACGATCAAGACCTTCTTCGCTCCCTCAAAGGGCTTGAGCGCAAGGTCCGCCTGCACCTGCCTCACCTGATCGATCTTGATCTCTTCGCCGTCGGGGGCGAGCAGATGAAGGTCCGGGTGGCCGCCTGTCGCGATCTTGCGACACGACGGGCATGCTCCGCACCCGCCCTCGGGCCCGGCGTTCCGGCAGTTCACCGCGGCAGCAAGCGCGAGCGCCGTCATCTTCTTTCCGATCCCTGCATCGCCGGAAAAGAGATAGGCATGCGCAAGGGTCTTGTTCGCCAAGGCGCGTTTCAGAATGGTAACGGGCTTTTCATGCCCTTCTATAGCCGCAAACGACAGGTTGCTCTGCTCCAATTCGCTCATTCTTGTATGCGGAGCTCCTTCGCCACGATCTTCCGGATCTCTGCCTGGATGGCATCCATCGGACGCGACGCTTCGACGATCCGGATCCGGTCCGGTTCCGCACGAGCCAGCGTCAGGTACCCTTGCCGGACGCGCTCGTGGAATGCAATCGCCTCGTTTTCGAACCGCGCTTCCCTATCGAGGCCGCGGCTGTTGTTCCTCCCCCGCGCCCGCTCAACGCCGGTTGCTGCGTCGATATCGAGGAGGATCGTAAGGTCGGGCCGCAGCCCCGCGCAGACGATGGCATCCAGCCTCCGGATTAAGTCGATGTCCAGCCCGCGCCCATATCCCTGGTAAGCGAGCGTCGCGTCGGCAAAACGGTCGCAGAGGACGACGCCTTTCTCAAGGTGCGGCATGATGATCTCTTTCAGGTGCTGCGCCCTGCTCGCAGCGTACAGAAGCAGTTCCGCCCTGGGATCGAGCGTGGTGTTCGCGGGATCGAGCAGGATTTTTCTGATCTCGTCTCCGATGGGCGTTCCGCCCGGTTCCCGGGTGAGGACCAGGGGCAGACCGAGGGACTTCAGGTAATTCGCGAGCAATGCGATCTGCGTGGACTTGCCGGAGCCCTCGATGCCTTCGAGGGTGATGAACTTTCCCTTCATCTATTTGAGCTCCGCCGCGGCATCGCCGGTTGCTTTGAGCGAAGGATTCGAGGTGAAGAGGATCACCTGGGTTTTCGTTCCGAGCGCGCGAAGGATTTGACAGGCCGCCTGCTGCCGCGCATGATCGAAACCCGCAAGCGCGTCGTCAAGAACAAATGGCAGCCGTCGTTTGCCCACGATCGCCTCAACCAGCCCGGTCCTGAGGCAGAACGTGACCAGCGCCTTCGTACCGTGGCTCAAATCCCGATAGCTGATCCGTTCGTTGTCCTTGGTATGGACAACGGGCTCTCCGTCCTGCCCCACTTCGATCCGGACATACTTGCCGTTGGTGACCGCGGAAATATTCCTCTGTGCCGCGGCCTCGACCGCGGGGATGAGCGTCTCCGTTTCGATGCCGCCTACCCGGCTCGCGACGGACAATTCGGCGAGGACCCCGCCCTGGCTTAACACGGCAGGCGGCGCGATACTCGCGACACTGACGGGCGCATCCTGTTCCGCGGCGCCGAAATCCCATGCTGCCGCGGCAGGCGATGCCTCGCCTTCCAGCCGCTCGATATCCTGCCTGATGCTGTACGTGTCGATATTATTCTGGGCAATTGCCCGTGCGGCTTGTTCCAGTTTTGCGGCCTCTTCCTGATCCCTGGCATGCTCCTCGCGAAGGGTCTCGGCGGTCCCGTTCCCGAGGATGCGTTGCCGCTGTTCTTCCAGATCGGCCCGCAACGAACCGAAGTAACGAAAATTCTCGCTCCGCTCTTTAAGCTCTGCCGGGGTGGCCGCCCCTGCAGCGCGCATGTGAATGGTGACAGCGGCGCTCTCCTGCGCAAATTTTTTCTCCAGATCGGCGATGTCCTTCTCCAGCGCTTCGATATCCTGCTTCACGATTCTCCGCTGCGCGTTCTTCCGGGAGCCGCTGTACAATGCCGCGGCCACCAGAACCAGCGCCACGATAAGGCCGATATAAAAAAAGTGACCGTATTCCGCCGTCAAGACGAACATCCCCGCCAGCAGCGAGAGCGCGCCGATGACGACGCCGGAAATAAACAGCTTGTCGATCAGAATATTCGTCGCCGGGACGGAAGCATGCTGCATCTGCAGCACTTCCAGCTCTTTGTTCAGATCGTCAGCTTCGGCCAGTTTCTGGCTCTGGCGCCGTTCGTGGTTCTCGAGCAATTCCGAAAGGTTCTCCGGCAAATGCTCGCACCCTTTGAGTTCGGCGAGGTTTGCTTCAAGCTCTGCTTTTTTTTGTTCGACTTCTTCGAGGGACGACAGTTTCTTTTTTATTTCAGCGAGGGCGAGTTTGGCCGCCTGGTAGCGGTAGTCGGCGTCGGCGGCCTCCTCTGCTTTCCGGAGCATCTCGCGGAGTTCCGCGGCCTTGGCCTGGTTGGCAGCCGACGTTCTTCCGGCAGGTGCGGCCGTTTTAGCCGGCTGCAATTGAGTCGCGGCCGGTACGGAAGCGGGACATCCGCCGCCGTCAGCGGTCTGTTCCCGCCGCAACAGAAAAATCCGCGCATAGTCTTCCTCGGAAACAGCGGCGGTCAGGCCGTCCATAAACTGCCTGGCCTGTTCCCAGTCTTTATGCAGAAGACTGAATTCCTTCGACGAGCTGTTGTACTTGGAGAGGTTCACGGCGCGCTTGGAAAAATCCTGGATCACGCGGTAGTACGCCCCCTCGTCGGAACAGACCACGAGAGCGCCGCGCGAGGAATCGGGAGTATGCCGCGAAATAAGCGCGTTCATGGCTGAGGGATCGCTGTTCGGGAAAAGCAGGCGCTGCACGGCATCGACGGCCGTGGTTTTCCCCGACTCGTTGCCCGCGGCCACCAAGTTGAAGCCGCTCTGAAATCTGAGGCGGGCGAGTTCCCGAATTCCGCGCACGCCCTGCATCACCAACTCCACCAGGAACATAGCTTGGCTCCTTTCCCGACAATCAGTTGATTACTATAGCGCAAGTGGACTAAAGTTGCAACAGGGAAAAAAGAGAAAATAAGGAAATTCCATTGACAAAATCAGATGATAGGGACCTTTTCCCCAGAATTTTACTGTGTCACTTGTCTTGCCTTTTGGTCCTGATTGTAGTACTGTCTTCCGTAATAATCCTTTATATATTGGTGCGCTATGCCGGACTTAAAGTCCATTCTGAAAAATGATTATCGCATTTCGGAATGAGCCGATACTAATGTGGGGTGCTGATGGGGCTGCCGAAAGACATCGCTGACCTGATCGAACGCTTTGACCGGAACCGCGAATCCTATAAGTCCGGGCAGTATAACGAAATGCAGCTCCGGCAGGAGTTCCTCGATCCGCTCTTCGCGGCCTTGGGTTGGGACATGAACAACCAGCAGGGCTACGCCGAGGCGTACAAGGAGGTCATCCACGAGGACTCCATCAAGATCGGCTCGGACACCAAGGCCCCGGACTACTGCTTCCGCATCGGCGGCACGCGTAAGTTTTTCCTCGAAGCAAAAAAACCTTCGGTCTACATCAAAGAAGATATCTCACCCGCCTTTCAGCTCCGTCGCTACGCCTGGTCCGCTAAACTTCCCTTAAGCATTCTATCCGACTTTGAAGAGTTCGCGATCTATGACACCCGCATCAAGCCGGAAAAGACGGACAAAGCCTCGTCCGCCCGCATTCACTATTTCACGTATAAAGAATACGAAAAGCAGTGGGACTTGATCGTGTCCGTGTTTTCCCGCGATGCTGTTCTCAAGGGCTCGTTCGACAAGTACGCTGAGAAGAGCCGACTGAAAAAGGGCACCGCGACCGTTGATGATGCCTTCCTGACCGAGATCGAGGACTGGCGCGCCATGCTTGCCAAAAACATTGCTCTCCGGAATGCAGATCTTACCACGCGCGAGCTGAACTTTGCCGTGCAGCGCACCATCGACCGCATCGTGTTCCTGCGCATCTGCGAAGACCGTGGCATCGAGGAATACGGCAGGCTCCAGACGCAGTTGAACGGCACGAATGTCTACAAGAGGCTTGTACAGCTTTTCAGCCAGGCCGATGACCGGTACAACTCCGGCCTGTTCCATTTCCAGCGGGAAAAAGAACGGCACGAGGAGCCGGACAAACTCACCCTGAACATTTCGATTGACGACAAGCCGCTTAAAGACATCATCAACCGGCTCTACTATCCCGAAAGCCCGTATGAATTTTCCGTGCTGTCCGCGGACATTCTCGGCCAGGTGTACGAGCAGTTCCTCGGCAAGGTCATTCGCCTTACCGCAGGGCATCAGGCGAAGGTGGAGGAAAAGCCCGAAGTAAGGAAAGCCGGCGGCGTCTACTACACGCCGAAGTATATTGTGGATTACATCGTGAAGAATACGGTGGGGAAGCTCCTGGAGGGTCAAGGGTCAGGGGGCAAGGGTCAAGGAGTGACACCGAAAGAAGCGGCAAAGCTCAAAATCCTCGATCCTGCCTGCGGGTCCGGTTCCTTCCTGCTCGGCGCGTATCAATATCTTCTCGACTGGCATTTGAAATGGTATGTCGACAATGAACCTGAAAAATTGACCAAGATCAAGCAGCCTACAATATATCAAGGTCCATCGCGCGATCCTCGAACGCCCAATTGGCATCTCACCACATCGGAGAAAAAGCGCATCCTCCTGAACAACATCTACGGAGTAGATATCGATTCGCAAGCTGTCGAAGTGACGAAGTTGTCTCTTCTCCTGAAAGTCCTCGAAGGCGAGAACAACCAGACCCTCGCGAATCAGCTCCGCATGTTCCATGAGCGCGCGCTGCCCGATCTCGGTGATAATATCAAGTGCGGCAACTCGCTTATCGGCCCTGATTTCTATCAGCAGCAGACCATGCTGGACGATGAAGAGCGGTATCGCGTGAACGTCTTCGACTGGGAAAAGGAGTTTCCGCTCATATTTCCCCCTCGCCCTCAGGGAGAGGGTCGGGGTGAGGGTGGGTTCGATGCAGTGATCGGGAATCCGCCGTATATCTTTACACGCGAACAGTTATCAGGAGAAGAACGGCAATACTTCGCGACCAGATATCAATTGTCTTGGGAAAAGCATAATACGTTCATGCTATTCATGGAGCGGCTGCTTTGGCTGCTTGGGAAAAATGGAAAAGGTGGTTTTATTGTTCCCAACTCGTGGCTGACCATTGAAAGCGCTAAACTGTTACGTGAAGCGTATGTTCCGCGATTAGAGCTTTTAGCCGATCTAAACTATTTGGTCTTTCATCGAGTATCTATGGAGCCCTGTATTTTTACAGTTACAGGACATGATCTTCAGAATAAGGTAATGACCTTAAGAGTAAATGCAGAGGATGGATTAGTGGCAGCAAAGCCAGTATCATATGATCGAAAAAAATGGAGCGAGGCAAATCATCGCATTGTGTTTTCTCACAATACGGGCGCTTCCGCTATTGTTGATAAGATTTTACGAAATTCAACGTCTATAGGCGAGTTTTTTGACGTCCGAACAGGCCTGCAGGCGTACGAGGAAGGAAAAGGGACGCCTCCTCAGTCGGCTGCTGATGTTAAAGATCATGTATTCGACCGTGAAAGGCGAGTAGATGAAAATAGCGTAAAATATTTACAGGGCAGGGATGTTGGCCGATATGAGTTGGATTGGTCAGGTATGTGGATGCAATACGGACCATGGCTATCACAACCACGCGAAATAGATATATTCAAAAGACCGCGAATTCTCCTGCGCGAAATTACTTCAGATTATCCATACTGCTTGAATGCGATGTTTGTAGCAGGTGCTTATTTGAATAATAAGAGTATCCTGAATGTTCTTCACTGTGAGGATGACGAGGCCGAATTAAAAAAGTTGTAAGGCATATTAAACAGTCGGTTAATGTCAATATTTTATAAGCAGAAAGCCGTTAAGAGTGTTAGAAAAGTATTTCCTAAAGTAGTCATTAAAAATCTGCGCGAATTCCCATTCCCTCGAACGATTGGGAAAGGCGTCGGCAAAACAATTACTCAACTTGTAGATCAGCACATTGATCTGCAAAAAAACATCGCATCGGTCAAAACCGACCACGAAAAGACCGTCCTCCAGCGCCAGATCGACGCGACTGACCAGCAGATCGATCAGTTGGTGTATGAGTTGTACGGCTTAACGGAGGAGGAGATCAAGATTGTGGAAGGTGCAGATAAATGAAAGCGCTCCTGGATTATCAGGGCAAGACAGTGCGGTTGACAGATGAGCGATTGGCCACATCAAAGAGCATCCGGAATCTGAGCGAAGCGAAGAATCTCGGTTTTTCAATATATTAAGAGCCCCTTCGCGGTGCTCAGGGTGACACGTTCGGACTTTTTACGATTTCATCAAAAGTATGAGGTATTTTCGTATTAAGGAGGTGGCGATATGGCACAGGTGAGAGAGCAAGTAATTGAGCTTATTAAATCCCTTCCCGAAGATGCGACCCTGGAGGATATTCATTATCACCTCTATGTCCGGGAAAAAGTGGAGCATGGCCTGAAAGCGATTGACGAGGGGCGTTTTGTATCTCAGGAAGAAGCTGAAAAAAGGGTTGAGGGATGGCTAAAGTCGTCTGGACAGATCCGGCGCTAAACGATCTGCAGAATATTAAGAAAGGAACGGATCGTGGGATGAACACTGCGGTCATACTTCAGGAAGTAAAAATTAAAAACCTTCAAGTTACTGAGGACACCATCACCGCCCAGCTCGTGGACGGGCGGACAATCAGTGTTCCGCTGGCCTGGTCGTGGCGGCTATCGGAGGCGACGCCGAAACAGCGAGCGCACTATGAACTTATCGGAGACGGCCAGGGGGTGCATTGGCCGGACGTCGATGAGGATATCAGCGCTGAAGGCATGCTGTACGGCATCCCCGCGCACAAGCCGAAAAAGTAATAGAGCGAGTGAGAGAAGGCGCCAGCATACCAGAGCCCGTCAACACTCTGGTATGCTGCAAGGCATGAAATCCGTAAGGAAGAAATTTACAAACTGAGCAACGCTCCCCCTGCCATACCCCTCGCGATCACTTCGTTTTCGTATTAGGTTGTTCGATGCAGCGGGGCCCCTGCGTTGCCGTTTCCCGACCGCGGCGCCGAACCGCCTCCCGGGCGCGCGCGCTTGAGGAGTTTTCGTCTTCGCTTCTGCGCTTCCAGCCGCTTCCTCTTTTTTTTCACCGAGGGCTTTTCGTAAAAGCGCCGGTTCTTCAGCTCCCCGAATACCCCGTCCAGCTGGAGTTTCTTCTTCAAGTCCCGCAGGGCTTTTTCAACGTTCTGAGACTGGACCCTTACCTCCAAGACCGACCCCCTCCGCCGCCGTATCCACCGCCGCGATTGCCGCCTTTGCCACCGCCGCCGGAGCCGGAGCGCCCGCCTGTTGTCTTCGGCCGGGCCTCATTTACCGTGATCGTCCGGTCCATGAGAGACGTGCCATTCAGGGTTTGGATCGCCTTTTCCGCGTCCTCGTCCGCTGCCATCTCCACAAAACCGAACCCTTTGGACCTGCCGGTCTCCTGATCGACGATCAGCGTAACGGACAGGACCTCTCCGATCTTGGAGAATGCCTCGCGCAAATCCTCATCGTGAGTGTTGTACGACAGATTCCCGACATACAATTTCTTCGCCATGTTGCCTCCTGTGTGCTTCAAATTCGCGCCGCCAACCGTCCTCTAAGCGCGTTCATATCCCTTCCGCACGGTCGCGCCGCGTTCCCGACTGAAAAATGGGAAGGGGGGACCTGCGTGTGCCGGCCAAGCCGCATCGTCCGCCACCCATGCATGCTGTCGCTTTTTGAGGTGTGACAAGGTGAGAGCAGGAGGAGTCAGTGATCGATGACGGGGCGCGGACAACGTTCGTTCATCAAAACGAGTGCGCCTTGCCCCGGTGACGGTATCGGTATTTCAATACATTATACGCGCTTTAGCGCCAGTTGCAAGCGCTTTCCGGCAAAAAGAGATGATAATGCTTTTTTTCAGCTGTTTCTCAGACGATTTCGTTTCAAAAGGAAAAGAATACTTGCCGCAAAAGGGCGCATGAGACGCAATGAATATTCGTAATGTTTTGCGCGACTTGCGCATCTTCGCTGCCGAGAATAATTTTTTGCTCCGCCTGTCCGGGCCAGGCTTAAAGCATCTCAAGCGCCTTCTTGAGCGCCTCTGCCTTCTGGAGCGTTTCGAAATACTCCCGGGATGGATCGGAGTCGGCCACGATGCCGGCCCCGACCTGGATGTGCGCCTGCCCATCCTTTACGACAAAGGTCCTGATGACGATGTTGAGGTCCATGTCTCCGGCGTTCGAAATGTAGCCGATGGACCCGGTATAGGGCCCGCGCGCTACCGGTTCGAGCTCATCGATGATTTCCATGCACCGCACTTTGGGAACGCCGGTGATCGTGCCTCCCGGAAACACGGCGCGCACGAGGTCGAAGGCGTCCTTCCCGTGGGTAAGCGTGCCGCGCACGTTCGAAACGATATGGATCACGTGGGAGTAATCCTCGACGACCATCATCTCGTCAACGCTGACCGTGCCGTAGTCGCACACTTTTCCGAGATCGTTCCGCTCGAGGTCCAGGAGCATGATGTGCTCGGCCCGTTCCTTTTCGTTGGTCAGGAGTTCAACGGAAAGTTCCCGCGTCTCCACGTGGTCGGTCCCCCGCCTTCGCGTGCCCGCGATGGGCCTTGTATCGACCTTCCCCTCGTGAAGGCGGATCAGTCGTTCGGGAGAAGAGCTTATGAGCTGCAGATCGTTGAAATCAAGATACGCGGCAAAGGGAGAGGGGTTGACCTGGCGCAGGATTTTATACAAGCGGAGCGTGTCCGCGCCGTTAATCGGCGCTGAAAGCCGCTGGGACAGGTTCGTTTGATAAATGTCTCCCGCCGCAATATACTCTTTGCAGCGTTTGACCATGGACTCGAACTCCGCCTGGGTCAGGTTGGAAATGAGCGGGCCGCTCTTGGCGCCGTTTTTTTGATCGAACGCCGTCGCATCTGCTCCCGCGGCTTTCTGCATCTTATCCGCTATATGCGCAATTCGTTCGACGGCAGCGTCATACAGCCCGTCCCACTGTCCCGGTTCGGGCCGTCGAAAACCCAGTTCCTGCTCACGGGCGCCGGGGTTCACGATCACCCAGGTTTTATCCAAAACGTGATCAAACGCCACGACCAGATCGACGAATACGAAATAGGCTTCGGGAATGTCCAGGTCTGCCAAGGCATTTCGCGGAAGCTCCTCGAACTGGTGCACGAAGTCGTAGGAAAAAAAACCGACTGCTCCCCCGGTAAAGGGCGGAAGGCCGGGAACGCGTCCGGTCCGGTAGTTGTTCAGCAGTTCCCGCAGCTTCAGCAGCGGCTTTCGCTTCGTGGCGGCCCGTCTGCCGTATTTCCCGGCCGGCGTCGCCGGCAGAATGAGTTCAACCGTATCGCCTCTCGACCTGAAGATCAAATAGGGGTCTGCGGTGACAAAAGAGTACCTGCCGATTTTTTCGTGTATTCGCGCGCTTTCGAGCAGCACGGGGTAGCCCAGGCCCCGCAATCCCTCAAGTGCGGCGAGCGGAGTCAACCCCGGCGCTCCAATTTCCCGGGAAAGAGGCATTATTGTTCCCGACCCGAGATGGTGGAAAAATTCTTTTTTTGTGGGACTGATTTTATCCATGGGTAAGTGGTGAAATTGTAAAGATAATTTTCCGGGCGGTCAAGACAATTATTCAAGCTTCGCGTTCGGAAATATGCTATAGTTAAATTAGAAGAGAGGCAAAGCAAGGATCTTTGAAAAAATAAGTTTCGTAAGGCGTTGCCGAACCACCACCGATAGGTGTCCAGATGATAACCCGTCTTAAAGGGGATCAGGCATCGCACGGGATGGAAGCCGAAACCGGCGGGAAGCCGCAAGTTGAGCGGTAAAACTTCCGGTTGTTTCACAGGCGACCAGACGGGCGAAAGAGCCGAAACCCCTAAGCCACGGACTACGCGGGAAGAGGCCAAGGGGCCATATACACACGACGCTTCACAGGGTCTGCAAAGCAGAGCCGCAGAAGCAGGATGTACTTCCCCCAGTAACCGTGGCCCAGCGGAATATCAAACCGGTTCGCAGGCAGCGCCTTTTTTTGTTTCTTTTTGATGATCATCCCTCTCCTGAATGCGCCCGAGAGAAACCCTATCCATAAACATCTTAATGTCATGCCAGCCGTGATTCCTGAAACGGCCGATTCCCGGCTTTCGCCGGAATGGCATTCTCGCAGCATCATATTTTTCAAAACCCATTTCCCTCATCTTCCTCTCGACAAAATCCAATAAATATTTTAAACTGTGGCTCTGTCAAGGAGTAACACTATGAACCATACCATGGACGTGAAAATTTATTACGAGGACACCGACTGCGGC
>JAJXTW010000040.1 GCA_021783455.1 Nitrospirota bacterium
CAGCGCAGCCTGTTCTCATGCGGTGCTTTCGGGTCCGGCTATCAAACGCATCAACGACTCGACGCTTGACGAGCTTATTACCACGAACACGATCGCCTTGGACAGCAAACAGCAGCAATGCAAAAAGCTGACGGTCCTCTCCGTGGCGCTGATCCTCTCGGAGGCGATCACGCGTATTCACGAGGAGACGTCGCTCAGTTCCCTTTTTGTGTAAAGAACAAAACAGTTTAAACCGTTTAAACTGATCAAGCCGTTTAAACGGCGTTTATCAACGGAGGAGAAATGGAAAAGATAGCATTAACAGCACAGGTCAGGGAAAAGGCGGGCAAGGGAGTTGCCAGGGGCCTGAGGCGGAACCAGATGGTGCCGGCAGTACTGTACAGCCACGGCAAATCCATGCCCATCTCCATGGGCAATAAGGATGTGACAAAAATCCTCAACACCGAGGGCGGCGAGCATGCGCTCATCAACCTCAAGCTCGAGGGCGGCAGCGGCGGCGCCGACAAATTGGCGCTCATCAAGGATTACCAGATCGACCCGAGGAACGGCGCCCTCATTCATGTCGACCTCATGGAAGTCGCAATGAACGAGAAGGTGAAGATTCCGGTGGCCGTCCATCTGACCGGAGCGTCTATCGGCGTGAAGGAAGGCGGAATCCTTCAGCACGGAGTGCGCGAGGTCGAGGTGGAGTGCCTCCCGAATCAGATCCCGGAGCACCTCGAGGTCAACATCTCGGAACTTAAGGTCAACGAATCGCTCCATGTGAGAGACATCAAAATGGCAGAGGGCGTCAAGATTCTGACCGACGGCGACGCGACGGTCGTGACCATCCAGCCGCCGATTTCCGATGCGAAGCTTGAGGAAATGCTGGCTGCTGCGCCGGTTGCGGCAACGGAGGGCGGTGAGCCCGAGCTGGTCAAAAAGCCCAAGAAAGAGGGCGAAGCTGCTGCAGCTGCTCCGGCTGCCGAGGCCAAGGGTGGTGCGGCAGGCGCGAAAGAGGCCGCTCCCAAGAAAGAGGCCGCTCCCAAAAAGGAAGCCGCTCCTAAAAAATAAGAACTCGCGCGCTGTTCTCCGGGGATTGAATGAAAATCGTCGTCGGGCTCGGCAACCCGGGCAAAAAGTACGAACACACGCGGCATAATGCAGGTTTCATGGCTGTTGATAAATGCGCCAAAGGTTTGCGGGTGGATATCAGCCAGGAAAAATTCAGCGCACTTATCGGCAGGGTACGGATTGACAGCCAGGAAGTCATTCTGGCCAAGTCGCAGACGTACATGAACGACAGCGGCAGGGCAGTCGGCGCTATCATCAGGAGCGCCTATGCCGACGTTGCCGACCTCGTTGTGATCCATGACGAGCTTGATCTTCCCTTCGGGGCTGTCCGGGTAAAGATCGGCGGCGGCCACGGTGGCCATAATGGGCTACGTTCCCTCATTGAGCATGTCGGGTCATCGGACTTTGTCCGGGTCCGCATCGGGATCGGAAGGCCTGGGCCGGGTGTGGACGCTGCTGATTACGTATTGAGTCCATTCCTTGCCGAAGAGCGGCAAGCCCTGCCGGACATAATCGCACGTGCAGCGGCGGCAATTCAGGCGATTGTCCAGGAAGGTCCCGCTCGGGCCATGAATATGTTCAATCAAAAGTAAATGATCAGAAGCCCGGACCTGAAGGACTCTTCCGACAGCTCCGGGTTTTTTTGTTGCTAAAATAGACGCGGATTAACCACAGATGAACACGGATACATAAGAATCATATTTTTTCTTAACCGTGTTCATCCGCGGTTATTTCGGTTTTGGATATAAAGAAGGAGTTTTACCATGGGTTTTAACTGCGGCATCGTAGGACTTCCCAATGTGGGCAAGTCCACCATTTTCAACGCGCTTACCTCCGCGGGAGCACAAGCGTCAAACTATCCTTTCACAACCATCGATCCGAACGTGGGAGTGGTGGACATGCCCGACGAGCGGCTCGACAAACTCGCCGAGATCTACGTGCCCAAGAAACTTACGCCTACCAGCATGGAGTTCGTCGATATCGCCGGATTGGTAAAGGGCGCGGCCCAGGGCGAAGGTCTGGGAAACAAATTCCTGGCGAATATCCGCGAAGTGGATGCGATCGCGCACGTGGTGCGCTGCTTTGAAGACCCGAACGTGATCCATGTCGCGGGGAAGGTGGATCCCAAGACGGACATCGAAGTGATTGAGGCCGAGCTCATGCTCGCGGACCTCGATGCCATCGAGAAGCGCTTGTACAAGGCCGAGAAGATGACCAAGACCGGGGACAAGAAGGCCGTTGAGGAGGTCGAGTTCATGCGTCGGCTCAAGGACATGCTAGCGAAAGGGGAGCCCGTCCGGCGGGGGGCGCATTCCGAGGAAGAAATGCAGTGGCTCAAGAGCTACGCGTTGTTATCCTCCAAACCCGTGTTGTATGTGGCGAACGTCGCAGAGGACAAGGTAGGCAAGCCGAACCCTCTGGTGGATGTGGTAAAAGAAATCGCCGAAGCGGAAGGCGCAAAGGTCGTTGTTATTTCCGGCCAGGTGGAAGGCGAGATCGCCCAGCTCCCGAAGGAGGAGCGCAAGGAGTACCTCGCCGGCATGGGGCTCAAGGAATCGGGCCTCGACCGCATGATCCGCGCGGGTTATGACCTTCTTGGCCTCGTCACCTACTTTACTGCCGGTAAGGACGAAGTGCGGGCCTGGACCATCACGAAAGGCACCAAGGCGCCGCAGGCCGCCGGCAAAATTCATACGGATTTCGAAAAGGGTTTTATCCGCGCCGAAGTCTTTCACTACGACGATTTGATGAAACTGAAGACCGAACAAGCAGTGAAGGCAGCGGGGCTGCTTCGCTCCGAAGGCAAGGAATACGTTGTAAAGGACGGGGACATCATGCTGTTCCGGTTTAACGTGTAAGGTCAGGGGGCATGCTTAGTCCCTGCACACTGAGGGCATTATATTATGTGGGGAATTTCCAGGTCTACCCGGGCGCCGCTGTCAAAGGAGACGGTCATTGTTCCCCCCAGTTCTACGGCCCGCTTCCGCATGTTCGCTAATCCGCGGCCGGAACCGCCGGCTTGCCCGCAGCCGATCCCATTGTCCTGGATCGAGAGCTGAAGCCCGTTTTTGGCAATTCTGAGCTTGGCCAAGACAGAAGTGGCTTTCGCGTGCTTGATGACGTTTGTGATCGTTTCCTTGAATATCTTGAACAGGCAGACGCAGAGCAGGCTGCCGGGCTGCGCGATGTTCTGATCGTCAATCGAGGTCTCGAACGTAAAGGCGATGTTGTGCGGCTCAAGCAGGCTGGTCCCCTGATTCCTGATCTCCGCCGCGAGGGTGCGCCAGTTCAACTCGCCGGTGTCGAGGCTCCGCATGAAGCTTCGGATCTCGGAAACCCCGTCGCGGGACAGCCGAGAAATGGTGGCAAGCGTGCTCTTGACGCTGTCGAGATCGTTTGATTGCTGCGCCATTTCCGACAAAATGCCGATGTTCGTGGTAATGCCGCCGACGCCGTCATGGAGCTCCATCAGCATGTGCTCTTTTTCCGCGAGGTGCCGCTGCTCTTCCCTGATCCTCTCCTCGTAGAGCTTCACCTTATCCGTTTCCGCTTGCTTCCTGTCCGTAATGTCGAAGAGCGTTGCGATGACTGCGGGTGACCCGGCGTAATCGATGAACCCTGTGGTCGTCGTGGCCCATCGTTCCTCTCCGTTTTTGGTAAGGATCTTGAATTCGTAGGCTACCGGAGCAGTTCGTCCTGAAATCCGCGCCCGGCCCCGTTCCCGCACCAGCCCCCGGTACTCGGGATGCACGATCTCCCAGAAATCCATGCTCAGCAACTCGTCGTGGGTAAAGCCGGTGATCGTCTGCACAGCATGGTTGGCGTATAAAAACCGGCCGCCCCGGTGGATAATGATGGAGGCTGTCGTTGTCTCCGCCAGGGTGCGGAATATCCCCTCGCTTTCTCTCAAAGATTGCACGGCCTTGTCAACGGCTTCGTTCAATTGTCCTTTTTCCATGGCATGCTTTTGTTGCTCCATTTTTTGCATGCGTCTGGTCTGCAGGAATTCCTTTCGCGTATAGAGCTCCCGCTGGTAATTCGCGAACATGCCGAGCAGGTTCGCGGATATATAAAAGAAGTTGTCGGTCAAAAACACCCTGAGCGGTTCATGGCTTACCACAAGAGCGGAGACCTCATAAAGACCGATAATGGACCAGGATACGACGGTTGCATAGAGGAACCTCAACTTAAAGGACGTATAGGCGCACATGAAGACCAGCAGGAGCCCGGCAAAATGAAAATAGGGGGCAGTCCTGCTGGTGAGGGCGATCAGGGCGACAATGCCCCCCCCGCCCACAAGAACGAGGAAAGAGACCGAGATTTGCTGATACTTCCTGAAATGCCGGGAATAGGACAGGGCAAGCACAAAGAGGACGGTAGGAATAACGATAGCAAACCGGATGAACCACGCCTGGTGCTTGACCTCGGGAGTGACCCATGCGTCCAGGATGGCGAAGAACGCATAGACCAGTCCTGTGACGGTCAGGTTGATTCGAAGCTGCTTCAGGTCCTTGTGAAACGACTCCTCCTGATAGACCTGTTCGAGATCAGCAGGGAACTGCAGTCGGTATTTATCGATCAATACCTCTTCCATAATGAATGACAGTCCTTCTTGCCGCCGAAATAGCCGGTCTTTTCTTAGCGACTTCGGCTATAATTATAGGGGAACCGATGCTTCGCCGTCAAGTGAATATTCCTCTCCTTCTTGCAGTAAACGCCATTTTTGTCCCCGGAACGCCATGCCTGCCGTGCAGACAGGAATAGCCTGGCCCGTGCGAGAGAGCCATTGTAATGGTTGAAGTCTCTGCGCTTTCTTGGATCTGCCAGGACTTGACAACGCGGCCATTCGTGGTAGTTTTGAATAAACCGTTCAGAGAGGAGACATGCTATGGCGAAAATAGAAAGAAAGTGCAAAGAGGTCCTGGACAAAACGGAATGGATCGCAATCGCGACAGTGGGCGCTGACGGACCTCATCTGGCCGGCACGTGGGGGGAGTATGTCAAGGCACTCGGCATGGTCAATGACGATACGCTTTTTGTGCCCATTGGCGGATACCAGAAGACTGAGGACAATCTTGAAATGAATAGCAGGATAGAGCTGCTCTGCGGCACCAGACAGGTCCAGGGAAATCACGGTCCGGGAAAGGGGTGCAGGATCAGGGGGACGGGTAAAATCCAGAAGAATGGAGAAAAATACGAGGAAGTAAAGAAAAAATTTCCCTGGGCAAGAGGAGTCCTGATTATCAGGGCTGAGGAGGTCTACGAACAACTCTAAGTTGATTTAGACTGAAAAACATTTCCGATCTGTCCGTGTACGCCGGAAAACAGCGGAGGCCGGGGCCAACCTGTTCGGCGTTGATTTCTGCGTTGCGCCCGTCGCACTTTACAATGAAAGACCGGCAGTCAGCCTTTCCCCGATTTCCCGAAGCCGACGAATTCCCTTGATCTCGGCGAAAGAACGCGGCAGCACTGCTACGCGCTGCTTTCCTGCCAATGCATTCAGCTGTTCAATATAGGTTGATTGCATTTTTTGAAGAGCTGTCAATGACGGCGAATCAGCTTGTTCAATCACACAGTTGATGATCAAGCCGAGGATCGGAAGCTGGTATTCCTTGAGGGTGGCTGTCATCCTTCCAACCTGGTTCACCACGAGCGCTTCGGGGTTTGCCACAATAATGAACTCCGACGTCTCGTGGATGAAGCGCGCGATTTTCTCCGACAGCGCGATCCACTCGTCCATGATGCCGGAAATGGGCCGTTTGCCGATGATCTGCTTGCCGATCCTGTCAAGTCCTTCAAAGACCTTGGCTCCGGCCCGGAGATGCCTCCTGATGTTTCTCGGCATGTCCAGGAGGTTCAGCGTTTCTCCTGCCGGGGCGGTGTCCCAGACGATTCGTTCGTACCCTCCGCTGTTCACCATATCCACGATGATGTCGAGCATGGTTTCTTCCCGCAACGACGGCGCCGATCCGATATAATCGAGAAGCTGGTGACGGGATTCCCTGTCGAGCGCATCGACATCGACGAGCTGCGCCAGGATATCGTAGAAGTCCCGTCCGAAGCGCTCTTTCCAGTGATGCATAATGGCGTCCTGGCTGATCTCGTATGCGTCGAGGTCTTTGCTCACCTTTGTGACACTGTCCCCAATCGTGCACTCGAAAATGTCCGACAACGAGGGAGAAAGGTCCGAAGTGATGATGAGTGTCCTCTGGCCCCGGACGGCGAACTGCGCCGCTATCGCGGCAGAGCATGTTGTTTTGCCGACACCGCCCTTGCCGCCGACCAGAAGTACGGGCCGGGGAGGTGCTGCATCGGGCCTCTGTAGAACTCCATTCATATTAGTTAGTTATATAGTAGCATAATAAGGAAAATTCGGAGACTTCATCTTCCAGGCGGATTTTTTGTCCCGTTGTGCCGCTCTCCTGTTTTCATGGGAATGCGCTGGTGAGTAGGAGAAAAGAGATTTCTCCAGAGAAAGGTTTCATTCAAGATTTTTTAGATAACTAGGGGGTGTGGGGAAAATAGGCCAATAGAGGGGAGCTATCGCGATCCGGAGACGGGACTGACAGGTTGCAGCAGAGGACAGTCTTATACTTTTCCATCGTGAACGACCTTTTGCAATGCATCCTTGTTGATATAGCATATCTTGCTATCGGTCTTCACGTTTAGGAATTTTGTCTGCAGGTTGAGACAGTCTGAAAGACGGGTTCTTTCCGCCGGCACCTCAGCTATCAGGTCGCCGCTGACTGACTCGCCGTTGCCGAACAGGGCGTTGACGGGAATGGACACCATGGGCAGGGAAGAAAAATAATTGACATTTGGATTCTCGGGGAAGATCACCTCAACGTACTGCACGTTCTTTTTGCTGATGAACTCGGTGGAGCCGTTGTGGACCTTCAGCGGGAAGAACGTGTTGTCGTTTTCCAAAAATGCGGTCACCTTCTGATGGTTGGAGGCATCGTTCGAAATATACTCGAGGAAGATCTCGCCTTTCAGTGCAGCTCCCGTTTCGAGCCGGACCGTGACCTCCTGGCGGTCTTTTGGGACTGCAAATGCGGCATTTCCGCTCATCCGGTCACTCTCCCCACATCCTAGATATCGATGTTCCCCGTGAGATTCAACGTAATTGCTTTGGATTTAAGCATGGCTACGAAACCCGACTTGTCGATTGCCTTGATGTAAGCTTCTTCCGGAGAAACTTGCTTTTCGAGAACGAGCTTAAACAAGGCATCGTTCAGAACAACCATGCCCTGACCTTTTGCCGTTTGCATGATGGAGGGGATCTGGAAAATTTTCCCCTCGCGGATGAGGTTTGAGACTGCACTGGTCACGAAGAGGATCTCCATGGCCGCCACTCTGCCTTTGGTGATCTTTTTGCACAGCGTTTGAGAAAGGACCCCTTTGAGAGAGCTTGCGAGCATGGTTCGGATCTGGGATTGCCGGTCTGCGGGAAACTGGTCTATGATCCTGTCCACTGTCGAGGCCGCCGTGGTGGTATGAAGCGTACCGAACACGAGGTGTCCTGTTTCTGCGGTTTCTATGGCGATGGCGATGGTCTCGAGGTCGCGCATCTCTCCGACCAATACAATATCAGGGTCTTCGCGCAAAGCAGCCCTGAGCGCGTTCGAAAAGGTCTTGGTGTGAACATGCACCTCTCGCTGGTTGATGAGGCAGCTCTTTCGCTCGTGTACGAATTCGATTGGATCTTCGATCGTGATAATGTGGTCTTTCCGGTGCCGGTTGATGTAGTCGATGAGGGCGCAGAGCGTCGTGGACTTGCCGGAGCCGGTCGGGCCCGTGACCAGGACCAGCCCCTTGCTCAAGAAGCACAGATCAAGCACTTCCTTGGAGAGGCCGAGCTTTTCGGCAGTCACGATCTCCATGGGAATCTGTCGGAACACGGCCCCGATGCCAAACCGGTCCAAGAAGATGTTCACCCGGAACCGCGCTAGGCCGGAAATTTCGTGGGCGTAGTCGGTATCATTCAGGTCTTCGAATTGGGCCGTGTTATGGGGCGGCATGATCGCGTAGATCAGCTTTTTCAAGCGGTCCGGCGAAATAACGGCCTGGTTCGGAAGCTCCTGCATGTCGCCATGGAGCCGCATGAGCGGTTTGTGGTTGGCGGTAAGGTGAAGGTCCGATGCGCCCAGCTGGAACATTTTTCGGAGCAGGCCGTTGATCTCCGGTTCTCCCGCGGCATGTACCGCCGACTTCGGCGTCATCTCTGGTTCGGAGGAGATCACGTCGACAATGTCCTCATCCTCTTCGTTAGTTTCGGCAACAGCCAACCGTTCCGGCTCCGCTGCGTCAGCGAGGCAAATAACGCCGCGCACCTGCTCTCCCTGGGTCAGGAAGGATACGGTGTAACGTTTGACTCCAAGAGTGTATTCGAAGGTCGCAGGTTTTTTCTGCCCGATGCTCTGCTTTTGACCGGCAGGGGCGAGATCGGCAAGCAGCGCGATGATCTGGAGAGAAGTAAGCTGCTGGTTGACCATGACCTTGAGGCCGGTGGCCGATCTCATCATGGGTTCTTTCTGAGATTCCAGGAGGAGTTCCTGCGCTGGTTGGATTCTTTCGATTAACTTGTCGAGCTGGCCCATCCGGTTCTCTCCTCATTTCTTGTTGTGAAATTTAAACGTCGGAAAGACATTTATGCCGTCGCCTGATATCAGTTAATCAAGGGAACACGAATGAGTTGTTGCCGAAAAAAGGTCTCTTGGAGAACGGAAGAATTCCGTCATAACCCGGTACGTTTCGTGACTGACAACCCTGCTAGTATCCCAAGCCGGACAATTCATGCATAAGAACTTTGACGGAAAGTATTTTATCGATGCGCGAAGCATTTGTCCCGACTGTATAGAGCGGTTCTTCCTCATTGGAATTGTACCCACTGGAGCTCAGGAGACCGTTGCAAATGCAGAAGTAGTCCTTGTTGTCTTCTTTGGCGGGGCAGACGGTATATTTGCCGTCTGCATCCTTCATGAGCACATAGCCTTTATCGCACTTGGGCTGCCTGCGTCGGCTGAGGGACGAAACATACATGGGAGACTGTTTTATGACGCGGAACGGCAGGCCGCAGGGCGAACCCGGACGGTGCGCAACGACAATATCTTCCTCTTTCGCCCGGACGACCGCTTCCTTGTATGCCTGGGTTGCGCTGCTTTCCGTGGTGGCGAGGAACCGCGTCCCCATCTGGACGCCGTCGGCTCCTTTGGCCAGGTATGCAACGATGTCGCCATGGGTGTAAATTCCGCCGGCAACGATGACGGGGAAGTCGCCGAACTTCATTGCCATATCCTTGACAGGAGGCAGCAAATTCTCGAGTTTATTGCACTCCAGGTCGACCTGGTCGATCCGGAACCCCAAGTGTCCGCCGGCAAGAGGACCTTCGAGCACAACAGCATCGGGACGGTAGCCGAGTTTTTCCCATTTTTTACAAATGATGTCGAGCGCCCTGGCTGAGGAAACAATGGGAATCAGTGCCGTGTCCTTGGGCGGATGGATGGCGGGAAGCGTGAGCGGCAGGCCTGCTCCGGAAATAATCGCATCAGCCCCCGCGTCTATGGCGCCCTTTACCGATTCCGTAAAGTCTCTGGCGAGAGCACCCATGATATTGATACCGACAAAACCGTTTTTTATCTTCGCTAGGGAAATCTCCTCTTTGATAGCTTCATAGATAGATACTTTTTTGCCTGTTCTCTTAGTCACGAGGCGGTCTATGCAGGCACTGGAAATGATACCGAGTCCTCCTTCGCCTGCAACGGCTTTTGCAAGCGGATGGAGCGAGACCCCAACACCCATACCACCTTGAATAATAGGTAGTTTTATCTGCTTTCCTTTTATAGTAAGTGGTTTCAATCTTGTTTCTGTTTTCAAATCGCCCCCTTGGCATATTCAATACAGATCGACTGCTGTCAACATCTGCATCAAAATTGGTGCATCGTGGATTCCACCCGGAACAGCAGTGAAAAAATTTCAATCATTATACCATACTAAAAAACCATATACAACCATAAGTTGGGCATTTGCAGGGAGAGAAGAGCAGAAAGGGAAAGTTGACAATTTTATCTCAGTGTGAGATTATCCTTCGCGTATGAAAATAGTCCGCGGCATGAAAAGCATCACTGAACGTTTCCCGAGCCCCGTGCTCACCCTCGGGAATTTCGACGGTGTGCACCTGGGACACCAGGCGATATTTAAAAAAGTTGTTGAACGGGCTCGTACGATCGGCGGTACGAGTATTGCGTTCACGTTCGAGCCCCATCCGCTCAAAGTGCTTGCCCCTGAACGCTCTCCGAAACTGCTGAATACCTTTCACGGCAAAATGAAGCTTCTTGCCGCATCCTGTATTGATGTCGTAATCTGTGCAAATTTTACGCGAGCTTTTGCCGAGCAGCACCCTGAGGATTTCGCCCGCAGCGTTCTGCACGAACAGTTGGGCGTTCGCGAGGTCTACGTCGGCTATGATTACGCTTTCGGCAAGGGCCGAGAGGGAAGCATCGATTCTTTGAAAGAATCGGGCCGGGCCTGCGGGTTTGAAGTCGGCGTAGTGGAAGCCGTCCAGGTGAGAGGCATTGTCGTCAGCAGTTCGGTGATCCGTGAGCTTATTTCAAACGGCAGAGTAGACGACGCAGCGAAGCTTCTTGGCCGGGACTATATGCTGGAAGGCGAGGTTATTCACGGGTCGCATCGGGGGCACACGCTCGGCTTTCCTACGGCGAACCTGCGAACTGCCAACGAACTGCTCCCCGGCTACGGCGTATATGCTGTGCGGGCTTCCGTGGACGACCGGTGGTTGGACGGCGTCGCTTCCATCGGCGTAAGGCCGACCTTTGATGCCGGCTCCGTTTCCATCGAGGTCTTCTTGCTTGACTTCGACGGAGATCTCTACGGCAGGCAAATGGACGTTTCGTTCATCAAACAGCTTCGAGGAGAAAGAAAGTTCCCTGATGCAAATGCGCTTGTAGCACAAGTGCGAAAGGATGTTGAAGAGGCAAAAAAAATTCTCTGCAGTCGCTAACCCCTGAAGCAACCGTTCTTTATTCTCGCTACGCTCCTTACCTTCCTTTCTCACGACTCGCACTAAATGCATCACATTTGGTCTTTGTTTTTTCCCGACGGGGAGATTATCCCAGACTTCGCTTCTGTTTCCAGGAAGTTCAGTATTGCATGGATCTTATTCTGAAGCCTGATGAGGGCCTGGTCGACGGCAAGATCTTTTTCTTTCTCTCCCAGACGCATGTATTCTTCGGCTCTTCTGCTGTTTTGGTGCTCACATTCCAAATCACTGTCATTCTTTTCTTCCATAACAGCTTGCCTCCTCCCTTCTCCCGGATTGCGACCTAATGCTATGTCACGTCAGTGTCGGCTGAGTGTCTTCCTTCAGTAAGAAATTGTTAAGCAGAAAAAAGTGTTTTCGGACGGTCTCCTTCCGGGTGAAGGGTGGTATGCTTGCCTAGGCGCTGCGACATAAAAAACCAGCTTTTTCTTGACTGAAGAAATGATTCCCTTTATACTGCCGCTTGGATGTTCTGCTTCGTTGCGTCTAGGAGGATGAAAACATCGGGCGAGTTGTTATTTCGCGTTGCCTCGACCCGCAGGACTGGTAAATAGAGAACTGGTGAAGCTCTGCCGAAAAGCAAAAGACCGAAGAAGGGGGTGATGATGATGGCATGTGGAACCCGTTGCGGAGCAAAGAAAGCAGTAAAGAAAAAAGCTATTAAAAAGAAAGCAACAAAGAAAAAATAATACAAATGTATTAAAGGCGGGCAGCATTTGCCCGCCTTTTTCTCTGCTACTTTGCAGCCTTTCCACTTGTACCTGCCGAGAAGGTCCTGTATTGCCACGTCCCTGTCCGTACCTTTTCTCAGCAATCATATTGCGTTATCAGCTCGAAGTTATGAGACCGCTTACCGGTACTGTCAGTTGAATATTGGATTGACTTTTATGGCGGGCTATGATAGATACAGCACCTGTACATTTATGTATGCGGAGTGTCGGTGAAGACTGCGGTAATTATTCTCTTTCACGGGAGCAGGGCAGAGGGGGCCGGTGACGTCGTGCGACGTATCACTTCCGAGGTCCGGCAGCGAGGCGGTTATGACCTCGTGGAAGAAGCATTTCTTCAACATGCAAAACCCGCTCTTCAGGATGCTATTCAACGGTGTGTTGAACTGCAGGCAGAAAAAGTCGTGATCGTGCCTTTTTTTCTTCAATTGGGGATGCACGCCACGGCTGATATCCCGGCGATGGTACAAGAAGCGCGAGAGCGCTACCGGAAGACGGCGATTATTTCGACGAACGCCGTTGGTTTGCATCCTCTCATGGTGGATATCGTGCTGGACTTGGCGGAGCAAGCGAAGCGAAAAAACCGCTGACCGCGAGCAGGGCGAAGCACTGCAGGATAATGCTGCATCGCACACGCAAGATTTTTCCGTATCCTCTGTATGCTTCGATGAATCCCGCAACTTGCAATCCCCCGGTCCCCTGCACTGCAGGGAGTAATGCGCCGTATTCCGCACGAGGTCGCGTTGTTATGTATATGGAGACTCCGGCTCCTGCCGGAGGGGCTCTACTAAAGAGGTTTTGCAGCTATGCTCCCAGCACAAGAACAACTGGAAATTATAAAACGCGGCTCCGTAGAGGTCATCGTTGAAGCAGATCTCCTGAAAAAACTGGAGAAGTCCGTTGCCAGCGGAAAACCTCTTCGGGTCAAGGCCGGGTTTGACCCCACTGCTCCGGACATTCACCTGGGTCATTCTGTCCTGCTCAATAAGATGTGGCAGTTTCAGGAACTGGGGCACGAGGTCATTTTTTTGATCGGGGACTTTACCGGTATGATCGGCGACCCGACGGGCAAGTCCGAGACGAGAAAGCACCTTTCCCGGGACGAGGTGCTGGAAAACGCGAGGACCTACCAAGCGCAGATCTACAAAATTCTGGACGCGGAAAAGACCACCATCGCTTTTAACAGCGAATGGATGTCCAGAATGAATGCCGCAGATCTTATCCAGCTGGCAGCGAAACAGACCGTCGCGCGCATGTTGGAGCGCGAGGATTTTAAAAAACGGTATGAATCCCAGTTGCCGATCAGTATTCACGAGTTCCTCTACCCCTTGATACAGGGCTACGATTCGGTGGCGCTGAAGGCAGATGTGGAACTGGGCGGTACCGACCAGAAGTTCAATTTGCTCGTCGGCCGGGATCTCCAGAAAGAATACGGCCAGGAGCCGCAGTCCATCGTTATGATGCCCCTCCTCGAAGGTTTGGATGGCGTGAACAAGATGAGTAAGAGCCTCGGGAACTACATCGGCATCAATGATCCGGCGAAGGAGATCTTCGGAAAAGTGATGTCTGTAAGCGATGATCTTATGCTGCGCTATTACGAATTGGTCAGTGCCGTATCACTCGATGGGTTGGAGACGCTCAAGGAAGACGTCAAATCCGGTGTTCTTCACCCCATGGAGGCGAAGAAACGATTGGCTTCAGAATTGGCGGACCGTTTCTGTACACCGGGAGAAGGCGCGAAGGCACGTGAGGATTTTGAAAAAGTCTTTAGTAAAAAGAATCTTCCTGAAGATATGCCTGTTGTTGAGATCGCATGGGAAGGCGAGAACATGAAGCTGGTAAAGATCATGGCTCTTGCCGGTGTCGCGAAAAGCAACTCCGAGGCACGCAGGTTGGTCCAGCAGGGCGCCGTAGAGGTCGACCAGCAGCCGATGAAGGACGTGGAAGCGTTGCTGCCTGTATCGGGAAACTATATTCTGCGGGTCGGCAAGAAGCGGTTCGTGAAGATAAGGCCGAAGAAATAAAATTGTTTTGCTGCCGCGAAAAAAATCTTGACACGTGATGGGCTTTCTGTTACATTGCGCCTTCGTTCGATGGAACCGCCAAGTACATGGGGTTCATCGAAAGAATAAATAGGACCAAGTAGAGAAAAGTCTTGACAGACGATTTGGTTTCTGATACATTGCGCCCTCGTTCATCGGTAAACCTCGGGCAAAACCTCGAAGTTCAACGGATACCAAACGAGCATTTACAAGCAGCAAAAAATCTTTCATAACTGAATAAAAGTTCTTGACAAAATGAGTTGATTTAGATATTATTATCCTTCTGCAAACCACACATGGTCTTTGAAAACTAAATAGGTGCAGTAAATTCCAAACGGCTTTTTCGGAAGCTTTTGGAACGGCGGGTTTTAAGAAACAAACAGTCAAATTACTTTTGAGCAGCATTGCTTAAAGGATCAGATTTTTTTGGAGAGTTTGATCCTGGCTCAGAACGAACGCTGGCGGCGTGCCTAACACATGCAAGTCGAACGAGAAGTACGTAGCAATACGTATTGTAAAGTGGCGCACGGGTGAGTAACACGTGGGTAATCTGCCCTTGAGTTTGGGATAACCCCGCGAAAGCGGGGCTAATACCGAATAAGACCACGGAGACCAAAGTCTCTGAGGTAAAAGATGGCCTCTATTTATAAGCTATCACTTGAGGATGAGCCCGCGGCCCATTAGCTAGTTGGCAGGGTAACGGCCTACCAAGGCTATGATGGGTAGCTGGTCTGAGAGGACGATCAGCCACACTGGAACTGAGACACGGTCCAGACTCCTACGGGAGGCAGCAGTGGGGAATATTGCGCAATGGGCGAAAGCCTGACGCAGCAACGCCGCGTGGGGGATGAAGGTTCTCGGATTGTAAACCCCTTTCGACCGGAACGAATCTCCTCTTGGTAAATAATCAGGAGGATCGACGGTACCGGGAGAAGAAGCCACGGCTAACTCTGTGCCAGCAGCCGCGGTAAGACAGAGGTGGCGAGCGTTGTTCGGATTTATTGGGCGTAAAGCGAACGCAGGCGGTTTGGTAAGTCAGAGGTGAAAGTCCACAGCTTAACTGTGGCACTGCCTTTGATACTGCCTTTCTTGAGTAGAGTAGGGGGAAGCGGAATTCCGAGTGTAGAGGTGAAATTCGTAGATATTCGGAGGAACACCGGTGGCGAAGGCGGCTTCCTGGACTCTAACTGACGCTCATGTTCGAAAGCGTGGGTAGCAAACAGGATTAGATACCCTGGTAGTCCACGCCCTAAACGATGGGCACTAGGTGTGGGAGGTATCGACCCCTTCCGTGCCGCAGCTAACGCATTAAGTGCCCCGCCTGGGGAGTACGGCCGCAAGGTTGAAACTCAAAGGAATTGACGGGGGCCCGCACAAGCGGTGGTGCATGTGGTTTAATTCGACGCAACGCGAAGAACCTTACCTAGGCTTGACATCCCTGGAATCCCCTTGAAAGAGGGGAGTGCCCGCAAGGGAGCCAGGAGACAGGTGCTGCATGGCTGTCGTCAGCTCGTGTCGTGAGATGTTGGGTTAAGTCCCGCAACGAGCGCAACCCTCACCCTCAGTTGCCACCGGGTCATGCCGGGCACTCAGAGGGAACTGCCCAGGATAACTGGGAGGAAGGTGGGGATGACGTCAAGTCCTCATGGCCTTTATGCCTAGGGCTACACACGTGCAACAATGGCCGGTACAAAGGGTCGCAATCCCGCGAGGGGGAGCCAATCCCAGAAAACCGGTCTCAGTTCGGATTGGAGTCTGCAACTCGACTCCATGAAGTCGGAATCGCTAGTAATCGCGGATCAGAACGCCGCGGTGAATACGTTCCCGGGCCTTGTACACACCGCCCGTCACACCACGAAAGCCTATTGTACCTTAAGTCGCTGCGTCAACCGCAAGGAGACAGGCGCCCACGGTATGATCGGTGATTGGGGTGAAGTCGTAACAAGGTAGCCGTAGGAGAACCTGCGGCTGGATCACCTCCTTTCTAAGGATGCTTTGAGGTCTTCGGATCTCACATCTCTAGGTCGTTCCG
>JAJXTW010000273.1 GCA_021783455.1 Nitrospirota bacterium
AATGCTGCAACGTGCGCCCTTTTGGAGCGGAGCATGATGACGCTCGCGATCAGGGTTGGGCGACAGACCGAGAACGCCGGGCGTATCGCGCAGCATCTGGAAGGACAGCGCACGGTCCGCCGGGTGAATTATCCGGGGCTGGCGAGCTCTGCGTACCATGAACTGGCAAGATCACAAATGAGCGGCTTCGGCGCTATGCTGTCCTTCGAACTCGATGAAACAGTCGATTCCAACCGTTTTGTCCGAAACCTGCGAATCATCAAACCGGCTGTGAGCCTGGGCGGCGTCGAATCCACCATTTGCTCTCCAGCGGCGACTTCTCATGCCAGGATTTCTTCTGCTGAACGCAGGAGGATCGGCATCTCCGATTCGCTTTTGCGCCTGTCCGTGGGAATCGAAAACACGGACGATCTGCTTCAGGACATAGAACAGGCCATGAAAGCCCGATAGGAGAAAGGCGACCTGTCCGGAGAGATACGCAATGCCTTGAAAGCCGGCAGATCACCTATCCTGAAAGGGGTTGGGCTTGTGCTATACTCGATTATGTTGGACTTCATCACCTTTTGCGGACGGAGACCAAATGAAAGAGTACGATGTGATTGTGATCGGCGCCGGTGTGGGCACGAGTGTTGCGTTCAAGGCGTTGACTGCCGGCATGAAAGTCGCTCTTGTGGCCAAGGGCCACCCCGGTGGTACTTGTCTGAATACCGGGTGAGTGCCGTCCAAGATGCTCATCTATCCGGCGGATAGATTAATGGAAATTGAGGAAGCGAAAAAATTCGGGATCGAGGCCAAGGTAACCCATGTCGATTTCAAGGCTCTTATGGAGCGGATGAAAAAATCCGTCACCTTCGGGCGAAACTGGCTGCGAAAAGAAATTAAAGGTTCAAAGAACCTGGATTTTTACAACGAGGCGGCGCATTTCAGCGCTGATCATACTCTTGAACTGGAAAGCGGGAAGATAGCGGGGAGAAAGATTTTCATCGCTTCAGGGTCACGTCCCTCGGTCCCGCCTATCCGGGGCCTCGATGCCGCATCTTATTTGACGAATGAAAGCGTTCTGGATCTGAAGGCGAGGCCGAAGAGTATTATCATTATCGGCGGAGGATATATCGGCGTCGAGTACGCCCATTTTTTTGCAGCGATGGGCACGAGAGTCACCATCGTTCAAAGAGGGGCCGCATTGGTGCCGAAGGAAGAGCCGGAGATATCGGCGTATCTTGAGAGGGAACTCAAAAAACGCATGGAGGTGCATACCGGATTACTCACAACCGGAATTAAAAAAAACAAGCGAAACACCGCAGTTTTCGTCAGGGATAAGAAGAGCGGCCGAACGAAAAAAATATCCGCAGAACATATTCTGCTCGCAACGGGACGGGTGTCCAATGCAGACCAGCTGCAGACGGAAAACACCGGTGTCCAACTTGACGAACGGGGTTATATAAAGACCGATGACTATCTTCTTACGACTAGAAAGAACATCTGGGCCATGGGCGATGCCATCGGCAGGCAGATGTTCACGCATGCGGGAGATAAAGAAGCGGAGATCGCCTGGCATAACGCAACGCACCGTACAAAATCTAAAATGGACTTTGACGCGGTGCCTCATGTCGTCTTCAGCCGTCCTCAAATCGCATCGGTGGGACTAACCGAAAAGCAGGCCAGGAAAGCATATGACGTCGTTATCGGCCGGGCGAAATATTCGGATATCGTTGCAGGAGATACGATGGGGGAGAAAGACGGCTTCGCCAAGGCGGTCGTGGAGAAGAATACCGGAAGACTTCTGGGATTTCACATTGCCGGGCCTTATGCGGCCCATATTCTTCAGGAAGCCGTGAACGTCATGGCTGATAATGGCGGAGTAAAATCCATTCTCGAAAAAATGCATGCTTTCCCCACGCTCGCGGAGCTTGTGCCCGAGGCCCTTGGGAATCTTGAATAGCCTGTCAGCTATTTTCAATGGGGGACAAATAACCGGGAACAGGCCGAACAGAGAGACTATCCTTTATAATCAACGATTGATAAATTTTACCAGGAGAAAGAAGTTCCTTCCTCCTGGTTTATTGCAGCAACTTCTATTCTTTACAACAGCCAGCGTTTCATGCAAATTCTGCTGCGTTCTATGTGCATTTTGAGGCAAATTCTGCCTTTTACGAGTTCTCAAGCTTACAAGAGATGCTCTTTCAGGATTCAGGACTGAAGCTTATGACGGAATACCGAAGATGTCCGTTGTCGAACCAGGTAAGAGACTTTTTTAACAGCCCGCATTGTGATGACAACCGCGAAGAGACTTGACCTCCCGGCTCCGTGTCCATTGGAATCCTGCCGCACCAGGGCAGTTGCACCTAACACCTGCTACAATTAAAAAGAATACGCATTTTCAAAAAAGGGGCATTTCCATGGGGCAGAGACATTTTTCGAGTTGCGGAGTCGGTTTTGTTTGTGATGTTTCGGGCCGGCGGAGCAGCCAGATCGTTGCATGGGGCATCGAGGCGGTCAAGAACCTTACCCATCGGGGGGCGGTCGGCGCTGACAACAAGACCGGCGACGGCGCCGGGCTCCTCTTCGAGATCCCGCGAAAATTCTTTCAGGCTCAAATTAAGGAACTCGGTTTCTCTATTTCCGATATCAATAACCTGGCAGTGGGCACGTGTTTCCTCTCCGCTGACGTCGAACAGGAGATCGAGGGTCTCCTCAGAAGATACGGTTTCAGGCCTATCGGCTGGAGGAATGTGCCGACGAATGACGATGCGCTTGGAGCAGCGGCTTTGGGAACAAAACCGAGGATCAGGCAGATTTTGATCGACGCCGAGGCAGTAGAAGACCGGGAGCGGGAACGCAGGCTTTTCCTGGCCAGGAAGGCAGTTGAAAAAAGTTTAAGCGAACAAGTCTATGTTCTGAGCATCTCTTCCAAGACGATCCTCTACAAGGGTTTGCTCGTCGCACCCCAGATAGACCGGTTCTACCCCGACCTTGCAAACAAGGAACTTGAGTCGTCTTTCTGCATTTTTCATCAGCGCTTCTCGACCAACACCCTGCCGGTCTGGTCCCTGGCCCAGCCCTTTCGCGTCCTTGCCCACAACGGAGAGATCAATTCGCTCCAGGGAAACAGAAACTGGGTTCTGGCGCTTCAGGAGGAGATCTGCAAAGGCTTTGAACGGAGCGACCGGGATGTTCTGAAACCTCTGGTCCTGTCCGATGAGAGCGACTCCGCATCGCTGGACAAGATCGTCGAACTCCTGGTCCTGGCCGGTTTTTCCCCGGAACATGCCGTCAACCTGTGCATTCCGCCTGCCTGGGAAGGAATGGAACTGGATGCGGAGGCGCGGTCTTTTTTTGAATATTCCTCTCTCCTCATGTCTCCCTGGGACGGGCCTGCCGCGATCGTGTTCACCGACGGCCGCACGGTCGGGGCCCATCTCGACCGGAACGGCCTCCGGCCGCTCAGATATGCTTTGACGGAAGACAATATTCTGGTGTGCGGGTCGGAAGCAGGCATGATCGATTTCCCGGGAAAGTCGTTTCTTGAAAAAGGAAGGCTCGGACCGGGAGACACGCTGTCGATCGACCTTTTGGCA
>JAJXTW010000041.1 GCA_021783455.1 Nitrospirota bacterium
GCCAGTGCCACGGTGATCGCGGCGAACGTGAGCTGATAGGCGATGAAAACAAACTCGGGGATCGTCTTGGCCAGGTCCGAGATACTGTTCGGCCCCACGCCCTTGAGAAACAGTTTCGACGCGCTGCCGATGATGCCCCTGATATCGTCGCCGAATGAAAAGGTATACCCGTAAATAACCCACAGCAGGCTGACGATACAGAAAGCCACGAAGGTCATGGCCATGGTGTTCAGCGTGTCCTTGGTCTTGGACAGGCCTCCGTAAAAGAGCGCCAGGCCCGGGATCGACATGAGCATGACCAGGGCGGTTGCCACGGTCATCCAAGCCGTGTCGCCGGTGTCGATCCTGGGCGCGGGAGCCGGTGCTGCGGCAGTCGCGGAAACCGTTGCCGGTGCTGGCGCCGCCGCCTCCTCCGCCATTGTCAGCGCCGGCAACATAAATGCCGATAGTATAAACAACAAAAGTACGACAACAATGGATTTCATAGCTGCTGCTTTCATAGTCCATTCCTCCTTAATTGATGATGCCTGTTTAACTATTGTTCATATGACATTTTGCAAGGCACGTGCCAAAAAAGAAAGCTAGATATGTTCATACGATCATGTTGATTTTATTAGTTGATTAGTATTGTGATTATATTCGACGCAAGTGCTGACAGTTTAAGCAGAGTCGAAATTTTAGGCAGATGTTCAAAAGGTAGGCAGAGTCGGCAAACCCACCATTGCCCGGTCCCTGCTTTCTATGATAATCGCTTCAATCCTTTTTATTGCGAAACCCCTTTCAGTGCATGAGTTCCCTTCGTTTCTCGAAAAAAAAGGGCCGGCATGCAATGGAACATGCCGGCCCAGGGAGGATAGACGGCGATCTCTCAAATCGCCGGTTACCCGCTTTGACGTCCCTTCATCCGGGCGGGAATGAAGGGGTGGAACGTCAGATCGCTGCATTGCCGTGTTCTCCGGTCCGGAGTCGCACGACGTCTGCGAGCCGCGTTACGAAGATCTTGCCGTCGCCGATCTTGCCGGACCTGGTCTTTTCCTGGATGACAGCAAGCGCTTTTTCCAGCATCTCTTCGCAAACAACCAATTCAACCTTCACTTTCTGAACGAACGATATGTCTATCTCCGCCCCGTGAAAGATCTCGACGTGCCCTTTTTGCCTGCCGAACCCTTTTGTTTCCGGAGTCACGGTCATGCCGTGGATGCCGATGCCGACCAGGGCATCCTTGACCTCGTCAAGCTTGAACGGTTTTATGATCGCTTCGATCTTTATCATGATATCCCCTATCTGCGCGTTTTCGTGATGCTGAAGTCGGGGTAGGCGGTAACAGCCACTTCGCTCTGGTCGAGGCCTTCAAACTCGACTTCCTCGGATACCCGCAGCGGAATGATCCTGTCCAGAATTTTGAAGAACGCGTACATGACGATGAAAACAAGAACAACGTTCACAATCACGCCGATGATCTGGGCCAGGAACTGCGGTCCGCCTCCGTAAAACAGCCCTCTGACCGTTCCGGAAACATTGTTCAATCCATCGCCATAGGCGCCGTCGCTGAACAGCCCCAGGGCGACCATGCCCCAGGCGCCGCACACGCCGTGGACCGACACCGCGCCCACCGGGTCGTCAACCTTCAGCTTCCGTTCAACAAAGAACACGCTCGCGCAGCACAGCACGCCGGCCACAAGCCCGATCATCATTGCGCCTGCAGGACTCACGAACGCACAGGAAGCGGAAATGGCGACGAGCCCGCCTAAGAGCCCGTTGGCAATCAACGAAAGATCAGGCTTGCCGTATACGAACCACACGTAGCACAGGGCCGAGGCTGCCGCTGCCGCGCCTGCAAGCATGGTGTTGACCACGATGATGCCGAGCGCGGTGCCGCCGTCAGCCATGGCCGGGCCCGCATTGAACCCAAACCACCCGAAGAAAAGTATCAAACACCCTGCGACAGCCATCGGGATATGATGTCCGGGGATCGCCGTAGGGGTCCCGTTGGCCCGGTATTTCCCCATCCGCGGACCGAGCACGATCGCACCCGCAAGCCCGGCCACGCCGCCGACCATATGCACGATTGATGAGCCTGCGAAATCGACAACCCCATGGCCCAGACCGAAGCGGGCGCCGAGTTGAGCCAGCCATCCTCCGCCCCACACCCAGCGTGCGTACAGGGGGTATACGAACATGGCCATGAAGAACCCGTACACCACAAAGGACTTGAAGGTCCAGCGCTCAGCCATTGCGCCGGTCGGTATGGTGGCCGCGATATTCAGGTAAACGACCTGCGACAGGAAAAGCATGATGATCGAAGCGTCAGAGGCTGCCCCGGAAAGGAAGAATCCCGGGCTGCCCGTCTGTAAGCCGTAGCCGATAGACCAGTAACCGAGCACAGCGATCACGAACACCATCATGGTCATAGCCATGGTATGGCCCGCGTTCTTCGCTCTCGTGAACCCGGTCTCCATCATGGCGAAACCGGCTTGCATGAAGATAACGAGAAACGCGCAGATCAGCGTCCACATAACAGATAGTATCGAGCTGTTCATAATTTATCCTTCGCTGCTATATCCTGAGCTTGTCCCCGAACTGGATGATCATTCCTCCGCCGATAATGACCATCAATCCTATCCACGTAGCAGTGGGGATGGTTTCCTTGAACACGAAGCGTCCGAACAATATGCTGATAAGCGCAAAAATCGCGACGTACACGCCGAGCAATTTCGAAAAATCCCATTTCACCATGTTGACCACCACGCCGTAGCAGCCCAGCATGGCGAAACCGATCAGAATGATGAGGAGGCCGCTTCCGCGAAGCCCCTTGCGGACCACCGCGTCTCCGCCGACTTCCAGAACTGCCGCCGCAATAAAAATAAGCCAGGCAAGATAGGTCATCTATATTGCCGCCATTCCGGTTTCGTTGGTCCGTATCCGTATGGCATTGGCCATGTCGTGAACGAATATTTTGCCGTCTCCCGCCTCGCCGGTCAACGCGGCTTCACGTATGGCCTTGATGATCTTGTCCGCATCCTCGTCTTTTACGACGACTTCCACCCTCGTCTTGCTCAACAAGCTTACTTTGTATGAAATGCCGCGAACATGATTGATCCACTTTTTTTGATCACCATGCCCCTCGACTTGAGAGACCGTGACGCCGGGATGGCCCGCTTTGTCCAAAGCAGCGCAAACATCTGATGCCTTCTCCGGACGTATAATCGCTTCAATCCTTTTCATGTGAATCTCCTTTTCCTCTGGTTTATAAAAAACAGGAGTATTACTTTCCTTTGACAGGCCCCAATTACTGCTCATAACTTGGAATTTTACCCTGCTCTTGTTAAAGCAAAGCTCATGCCACGCTCAGCTGGAACAAGAAACCTGCAAAAAGGCTGATTTCATTGCTCAAACGACAGTTGACGGCGTCCAGTGCAGCATTCTCCAGTTGCAGGGCAGATGAAATTGTAGGCGTATGGCTAATAAATGGGCAGGGACCAAACGATGCTGAGTGTCATCAAAGGCTCAATTTTCGACGCCTATGTTGCATCTCATTGACAAAGATCCGTGATAAGCTTAGACTTATTTACGCAAACCATTAGTCTCATTGACAACAAGGAGAAGATATAAGTATGTTGAACATGGCTGTCCCCTGGTGGGAACTGGTTTTCAGAGGTGTGGTAGTGTATCTCTTTCTTCTGGCGCTGCTGCGCATAACCGGCAAGAGACAGGTGGGGCAACTGGCGCCGTTCGATCTGGTCCTGCTTCTTGTGCTGGCTAATGCGGTGCAGAATTCGATGAATGCAGGAGACAATTCCCTGATCGGAGGGCTCATCACTGCGGCCACGCTGATCGGTTTGAATTTTTTGGTGAGCCTGGTAACCCATCGAAACAAGACGCTGGAGGCCATCATTGAGGGGAGGCCGCAGGTGCTGGTTCACAACGGAAAGCTGTTCGAGGACGTAATGGCAAAAGCGCAGCTGACACACCATGAGCTGAATGCAGCTCTTCGGCGATCCGGGTGCACCTCTGTGGCAGAGGTTCACTCCGCCATCCTGGAGAACAACGGGGCGATATCCGTCGTCGCGATGAAGGATAGTAAGGATGAGAAGGCTTCATGAGGAGAGCATTATTATTGCTTTCCTGCAGCCTGCTCGTGAGCACGACCTCCTGCGCCGCGGAACCCGGGCATCACGTGATCAGGAAGCGGCATCCCGGCTGAGACGGCAACAATCTTCGATCTGAATACGTTGAAAATCCTTTGACACGTGAAAACGGGTATTGATCCGGATGCGATCCTCTTTGACCCCGCGACAAAACGAGTATTCACGTTCAATGGCCGTAGCCATGACGCAACCGTGCTGGGCATGTCCAGTTCCAGTCTTTTACTCTTTATTATTCAAACAAATTCCGATATACTTTTGCGAAGTATAAGTTTCTTCGGAATGGGGACGCATTTGACGCATCGGCGCTCCCCCATAGGTCGACCTCATGACAATCGACAATCGTAAAGAGCAGCGGCATGAAATTCCAGACCCCTGCCGCAAATACCTCGCGTTCACGGTGAAACAGGATCAGGAACAGGTCACAGCGGTCATCGGCAATTTCAGCCGGAACGGCATCCTGTTCGAATGCTCCCGGCAGTTTACCGCGGGAGACCGTGCGGAATGCTGCCTGCGGGTCAACACGGCCACTCCCCGGGAGATCACGTTCGAGATCAGGGTGAGATATTGCTACGAGAACAAGAATTCCTTCATCATCGGCGCCTCCATCCACGCGATCTCGCACGACAAGTGGTTCGACGCTTTCGAAAAGCTGTTCGATATGATCGTCACCCGACAGGAGCCAACGTAACGGGTCTGTGTCTTGGAATGTACTTCCTGTAGCTGTTGTCCTCCGCTCTTGCGAGCTATTCCACATTCCTACCGGTAATTTATAACAATCACGATAATAATCTTCCATGAAAAGACTTTTGGAAGAGCAATATTTGCCAAGACTTTTTTGTTTTTATATGTAATAATCTGTCTTCAAAGAAAACTTTTCACTCAAGCTATACTCTGTACCTGTGACTTCGACAAAACTAGCCAATTGGTTTTTAAAGCGGCCATAAACATAAACTTAATCAAGTCGATTAGTAAAAGGCGCGCGAGCCGCTTCTCTATTGGATTGAGAAAAGTCATTTGTTATTCGCAATTAACGCACAGTCTTTATATTTTTAATAATGATTAACTTGAATCATATACCGTACCATCGCAACCGGTTACCGTTGAAAATGCGAGACTATTATTCGGGTTGTGTTTTCGGAATCCAAACAGACACGGAATATGATGAACTCAGACTAACAGCTCACAGAGCAAACAGAACGACGAATGCGTCTTGAGGAGTCCACGATGAGAGATGGTAAAAAAAAGCAACACATGGCTCAATTGACAGCTGGGCATATCACTGAAGCGCATTACAAAAAAATGATTCAAACTTCCATGGATGGTTTCTTAGTTTACGATATTCATGGCCGAATTCTGGATGCAAATGATGCCTACTGCAAATTAATAGGTTGCCATCGTGAAGAATTACTAAATAATCATGTCACCGATTTTGAACAGTTTGAAAAACCTGAAGAGATAGCAAAACATTTCGAAAAGATAATGCAGCCCGGATCGGACCGTTTTGTTACACGTCAAAAGTGCAAAGATGGCAAGGTTGTTGATGTTGAGATAAGTGTCAACTATTCAAAGAGTAATGGTGGGAGATATTTTGCATTTCTCCGCGATATTACCGATCGTATACGGCTGGAGAATGAATTGCATTCAAAAGAAGAAACTTATCGAATATTCGTTGAAAATTCACCCACGTGAATAATGCTGTTTGATCGGCAGGGTCGCTGCCTGACGTCGAATAGACCAGGTCTCACGATGATGAAGATCTCGGAAAATGAAGTAATAGGAAGAGAGTTTAGGGATATCTGGCCCGAGGATATTCGGCCGATGGTTGATGATTCCGTTAGAAAGGTCTTAGAAGGGCAACGGGGTTCCTTTGATGCATACAGGATGAACGGACGCGAGAAGGGGTGGTGGAGGGTATCACTAACCCCGATTTTTGATACTAAGGGAATCGTTCATACGTTTATTGCCATGAGTACCGACATCACGAATCGAGTACGCATGGAGGAGGCCTTGAGGGAGTCGGCAAAGGCCATTGAGGCATCCGAACAGAAATATCGAAACTTGTTTCATACTGTTAACGATGCCATTATGCTAGTTGACCCGATGGGGCATATCCTGGATGTCAACGATAATGTTTGCGATCTGCTCGGTTATCAAAGAGATGAACTCCTGAAGATGACCCCAAGGGATTTCGATACCCCCGAATTCGCCGCAAGGATTCCGGAACGGCTCGGTGAGGTATGGCGAATGGGAAGCGCGATCTTCGAGACTGCGTGGGTGGATCGCGATGGCATGAAAATCCCGATTGAGATTAGCGCTCGTGTCGTCGAGTACGTCGGCAAGCCGGCTATGCTTGCTATTGCCCGTAACATCACCGAGCGCAAGCAGACGGAAGAAAAAATTCGGCAAAGCGAGGCATTTATCCGAAACATCCTCGACTCCGTGGACCCGGGCTTCCTCGTCATAGACCGCGACTTCCGCATCCTGACCGCCAACAAGTCATACTGTGAGCAATTAGGTGTTGTTTGCGGCGCAATCATCGGCAGGCCCTGCTACGAAGTTTCACACAAGTCATCTCGGCCGTGCTATGAACAAGGGGAAGACTGCGCAGCTCGTCTTGTCTTTAAGACAGGCAAACCCTATTCTGCTCTCCACAAACACACGGATGCAAAAGGTATGATCATGCATGTTGAGACCAAGGGCTTCCCGATCAAGGACGGCTCCGGTGCGGTGACCTCGGTAATCGAGACGATCAACAATGTCACGGAAAAGCATCTCCTCGAGGAAGAACGGCTCAAGACGCAGAAACTCGAATCCATCGGTATCCTCGCAGGCGGGATCGCTCACGACTTTAACAACCTCCTGCAGGGCATCTTCGGCTTCATCTCCATGGCAAAAAGGACTTATGATCAGAAAGAGAAGTCGCTCGCAATGCTTGAACAGGCAGAGAAGGCACTCTACCAGTCAGTCAATCTCACGACCCAGCTCCTGACGTTTTCCAAGGGTGGTAAGCCTATCAAGAAGCGGATTGGCCTTCGCCCGGTGATTGAAAATTCTGTAAAATTCATGTTGAGCGGTTCGCACTCCGATTTCCGAATGAACATCCCGGATGACCTGTGGCACTCGGAGGCAGATGCAGGCCAGGTAGGACAGGTGATCCAGAACATTGTGCTGAACGCTGACCAGTCCATGCCTATAGGCGGTTCGGTCATCGTCACGGCAAAGAACGTGGTAGAAGGCAATGCATCGCTTCCACCCGGACTTCCCCTGGGGAACTATGTCGCGATATCGATTCAAGACACCGGCATCGGCATCCCCGAGCAGTATCTCAGCAAGATCTTTGATCCCTATTTCTCAACCAAGGAGAAAGGAAGCGGTCTCGGGTTAGCCACCTCCTACTCGATCGTCAGGAACCACAGCGGCATCATCGATATCAGAACAAAACCGGGTGCGGGTAGCACGTTTACAATATATCTTCCCGCAATCACGAGTGAGGATCGGTCAGCATCTCTCATTAAGCCGGCAGAACTTTTGCCGATGTGCAAAGCACGTGTCCTGGTGATGGATGATGATGAGATCATCAGATATCTCTGCCGAGAGATGCTTCTCTCGCTTGGCCAAGAGGTGGAAGTTGTAAAACATGGGCAGGAGGCGCTGGAAACGTATCAGGGGGCTATGGCCGCAGGAAATCCCTTTGACATTATCATCCTGGATCTCACCGTTCGCGGTGGGATGGGAGGGGCGGAGACATTACAGAAACTTCTTCAGATCGATCCTGCTGTGAAGGCAATCGTGTCAAGCGGATATTCAGATGATACGGCAATAGCGAATCATCTATCATACGGATTCAAAGCGTATCTGATAAAGCCCTACGAAATAACCGTTTTGCAAAATACGCTGACCTCGTTGATGGCAGGATCGCTCTGACGTAGGAACTGCCGGCTATTAGAATGACACTCTCGCCTGTTCATTTGCAAGTATCAACCAGTATTCTGAATTCCTGTTGATTAATCGTTTATCCAAGATTGTAGGTGTAAGCCGCAATACTGATCACATGAGAAATCCTTTGAAGCAGGCCGCATTTCTCCTCGCAGACACTCCATGCTGCTAAATCAATCGTCTAAGAATCTTTAATGCGTCAGTGCGCGGGACCGCGGTGGATGATCAGCAGGATTAAGAGAATAAGAATGGCGAGAGGGACCGCTATCGCCAGCGCGATCCAGAGCGCTTTCTTCCAGCCCTGCTTCCCAAACACCGGCTCCTGAAGCCGGTCGCACCTGTTGGTAAGCTGCACGGAAGCCGGCGCGTCCAGCTCCGCCTTCATTGCAGCGGCTGTTTGATACCGTTTTCCGGGATCGCGCTCCATGGCGTGGAGAATGATCTCCTCGATCTGCGGAGAAACCCTGGGATTGCGTTTCCGCGGGGCAACAGGGTCGCCGTAGACGCGGGCGTTCATGATCACGAGGGGGTTGTCGGTCTCGCACTGGAACGGCGGCACGCCCACAACCATTTCATACAGCATGGCGCCGAGGCTGTAGATGTCGGTCCGTTCGTCCCCGCGTTTGCCTTTTACCTGCTCAGGGGCCATATAATCGGGCGTGCCCACGGCAGGCGTGAACCCGGCAAAGGTCATGCGTCTGCCTGCGGCCTTGGCAATGCCGAAGTCCATGATCCGGATCGTACCGTCGTTGCAGAGCATGATGTTCTGGGGTTTCAAGTCCCGGTGGACCACGCCCTGTTCGTGCATGTACTCTAATGCTTCGCACACGAGACTGGCGAGCTTGAGCGCGTCTTTTTCCGGCATCGGCCGAACGCTGGTGAGCAGGTAAGAAAGCGTGTAGCCGCGGAGATACTCGGTCACGATGTAGGGACGGGTCCGAAGCTCCTCGGGCACGGGATAGAATTTCAGGATGTACGGATGGTCCAACTGGCGGCCGATCTCTTCCTCGCGAAGAAACCGCGAGTAAAAACCGGGATCGCTCTCATACTGCAGGAGCGGGACCTTGATCGCAACGGTCAGTTTGGTGTTCAGGTCCGTGGCCTTGAAGATGGTGGCCATGCCGCTCCGGGAGATGGTTTCGAGGATCTGAAACCGGTTGTCCAGGACCTGTCCGGGACGGAGTTCGTACTTTGTCGTCGGGTCGGCTGTTTCCTGGTACATGGGAACGCCGCGGTACAACGCGACCTTCTCGACCTCGTTGATCTGCAGGACCTGCACCGAGAGATTGTCGTCAGTGCCGCGCTGCTCCGCCAAAGCCACGAGCTGGCGGCAGGCCTGTGCCGGGGAAAGGCGGGATACGATCTCGGCGATCTCGCTGTCCGCCACGTGCGCGTACAACCCATCGGAGCACAGCACGACTTTGTCGCCTTTGAACACCGTGGCGCTGTCCACATCCACCCGGATCATTGGCTCCTGCCCCACGCTGCGGGTCAGGACGGAGCGCTTGTCGCTGGTCTTGGCCTCCTGCTCGGAGATGAGGCCGAATTTCTGCTGCATGCCAATGTAGGTATGGTCCGTGGACAGCTGTTTGATCGTCGCCTTCCTGACGAGATAAACGCGCGAATCCCCGACGTTGCCCACAATGATCTCATTGTTCCGGAGAACGACAACTGCCAGGGTCGTGGCCATACGGGCCTTGCCGTGGTTCTCCATGCTCTTGTCGTAGACCGCAAGATTGGCCGCGTTGAACATCTGCGTAATGAGCTGCTGCGGGGTCTGCTCTAAGCGGGCCTCCTGGAAGGTCTTGAGCGCCGTCTCCACCGCAAGGCGGCTTGCCACTTCACCGCGCTCCATGCCGCCCACGCCGTCGGCAAGAATCGCGATCGCGCCGCGGTTGCGCTTTTCTTCCAGCGTCTGCGGCTGCCAGGAGCCGACGTAATCCTCGTTGTTCTCGCGGGCCGGGCCGGGCGATGATAGTTCAGCGTAGGTTAGATCCATAAAATCACTTTAACATTTTCATCCAAAAATTGGAAGTTTTCGATTTCAAAAAAAGGACGGCCACCCTGCGGATGACCATCCTGGTTTGCTTTTATGTTGAGATACTCCAGTTACGAGTGAGAGTGTGCCGGTTTGCTCGTAAGCAGGATCTCCCTGCCTTTTGCCTTGCTGGACCTGAAGAAGTAGACTGCCCCGTAAATGCCCCACACTGCGACGACACCGAGGGCGATGTACGGTTCCTTCCAGCTCATGCCGCTGACCGTGAACGGCCCGACGAGGTAGAAGAGCATGCACGCAAGGTTCGCTACGAGTCCGAAGATCGGGATGACCATGTGCTTGATCCCGTTGAAGCTGTGGTGCTCCTTGAAGGCAACCATCGCGATCCAGTTCGTGATCATATACAGCAGGAACGTGCCGAAGTTGCTGATCAAGGTCATGATCACGAGCGTGTTCGGCATCGCCGCATAGGTTGCCGGCGAGAAAATGCCGAAGCTGTACCAGACATTGTGCTTGTCCAGCGCTGCCGGAGTCGTGCCGCCTAAGTACAGGAACACGGTGATGATGCCGATGATCGCGGAGATGATCGCGAGCGCCCAAATAGCCCGATGGGGCGACGCGGTCTTGCCGTGCAGCATGCCGAAATGGGACGGAACTTCTTCGTCGCGGCCCATGGCATAGGTGACCCGGGCGCCGGTGGAAAGGCACGAGAGCGTAGTGCCGATCAGGGCCAGGAACACGGTCGAAGCCTGGACCAGCATGAATGCCCTGCCCGCGCTGTAGGAGCCGAAAAGCCACGTGCCTGCCAGGACCATCATGTCCCCGATCGGCGCGCCGGAAGCTGCCGCGTTCGGTATGGTGTAGCCGTTGTTCAGCATATATCCTGCGGCGAAATACTCGATCAAATAGCAGACCGCGCCCTGGATCACGAGCGAAAGGAGCACTGCCCGCGGGATGTCCTTTTTCGGGTGCTTTGCTTCATCGCCCATGGCGGTCACGGACTCGAAACCGACCAGGATCAGGATCGCAATGCACGCCTGAATGAACATGAAACTGAAGCCATGGGGTGAAACAACCGACTTTGCGTCCTTGTGATAATTGAACGTTTCAACGCCTTTGTCGTCTTTGGTCACGGCGCCGTCCACATAGTCGATAGTGAAAGGAACAGCAAGCTTCGGATCGGTCACGGCCTTGCCGTCCTTGTCAGCCATCATCGGCATTCCGGACTTTTCATCCATCCCATCCTGCATCTGATAGACCGGTTTTCCGTCCTTGTCCAGGGTCGGCTTGTTATTCGCATCCATAACCGGGACCGGATTGCCCTTGTCGTCCTTCACCGGCACCTGCGCGACCTGGTAATTAATCGCTATGCCGCTCGAAAGATGGAACGCCTGCGAGCCCTGCGGATGCTGGACCCGGTAGCCGATCGCGATCACGGAAAAGATAAGGAGCGCCGAGATCTGGATGATGTTGATCGCCACGTTCACCGCCGTTGTGCCCGTCACCCCCCGATAGGCGATGTAGGCAATGCCGAGAGCGAACACGACGCAGAAAAGGAACATGAACAGCGGGCTGTTGTAAATGCCGCTGAAGGTGTCCGGGAAAAACTGGTTCAACAGATACCCGGAGATGAGCGCGGTCACGCCCACCATGACGCCGGGGTACACCCAGTAGTAAAGGTGGCTTGCCCAGCCCGTCACGAACTTGGCGATGCGGGCGAACTTGTACGCATGGGTCTTGGAAAGGAACGCCTGCTCGGCGTACAGATATGAAGAGCCGGGTCCCGGATAAAGCTTTGAAAGTTCCGCGTAGCTGACCGCAGTGGCGAGGCAAAGCACCAGCGCCAGAACGATTCCCGCCCACATGGCGCTGCCCGCCATCGGCGCGCCGTACAATGATTGCATCTGAAAAGTGAGCCACAAGAACGCACCGGGTGCAATCAAAGCCATTGCGTTCATGGTCAGGCCGGTCAGGCCCAACGTTCCTCTGGTTACAGGTTGTTCGTTTGCCATGGTATTCTCCTTACGTAGAGTGCCTGATGTAACAGGTATCTTTGTTAATACTTCTTCCTTAATTCCTAATTCATCATTTTTAATTCTTCATCAGTTCTCAATTCGGTCTTACCACCTATACATCGCGCCGAGCGCCAAAGTATCCTGTGATTTTTTGGTGCCGTTGTCGAAAGACCGCTTGTCCGATGAATCATGCCGGTACTCAGGCCTCAGGATCAAGCCGCCCGCAAGCCGGAGTTCCGGGGTCACCGTCACTTCAGTCAACGTCTGCTTAATGCCGGTCCTGAAACCGTCCGCATCGTCAAATGACTCCGCTCTGACGGACAGACTGTACATATCGGTGAAATCATACTTCACGATGCCCGCGAATCCGTTCCACCTGGCATCGCTCGTTATCCCCGAGGGAAGCAATGTCCCGGGGACCTTGGCTTCCGTCGCATTGTCATAGTTCAAGATGATCGAGAGCGGCTTCAGCGGCTTGATGGTGGCGACAAGGTCAAGCAACGAACGGCTGTTGCTCGAATTGTTCGCCTCCTCCGGCCCGGTCATATAATTGATGTAGGCCGAGAAGGGATCGCCTGCCGCTATATTGACGGAGACGCCTACCGACTTGCTCATATTATTGTCCGTCGCATTGTCCCAGCCGTTCACCACGAACAGGGCCGCGTTCACGTTGTCGTTGAAGGCATAGCTCGCCTTCGCGCCCGTGTGGGTGAACGGTATCGCGTAGTTGAACAGGAATGACCGCGAGTAGTTCGGATTGTCGATCGCCTCGATCACCTCAGCGCCGAAGAATGTCACCATCTTCCCGATATCGAACCGCAGGCCCTTGCCGATCGGCGCAGAATAACTTACATATGCCTCTGTGATGTCGAACGATTCGGGGTTCGCATACGTGCCTGTGGGCTGCGTCCCGAGCCCGGCTGCATGGATGAACTTTGCTGTTTCACCCGCTGACACCTTTACTTTGTAACCCAGCAAGCACGTTGAAGGATCTTTTGAAAACACGATTTCCGCGAGATCGAGACCGAAGCTGTTTGCAGGCTGGTCAAACACTCGCCAGTCGTTTACCTGACCGGCGCTTGCATTGCCGTTGTACGTGTAGCCGCTCTGCAGATAGATGCTCATGCCGAGCGCTTTCTTGATGTCGTCTGCACTTATAAGCGGTGCTGCCGGCTTCGCGTCCTCGGCGAAGGCCGGTGTTGCAAATGCTGCCGTGCCCGCGAGCAGTGCGGTACACATAAAGCTGATAATCTTTTTCATACTCCCTCCCATGATTTGTCGATTAGTGCCCGCGTTTTTTTAACGGGCGCGGCGCCTGGTGAAAGCCTCCGGAGCTTTCGTAAATTATTACCCTGTACGACTTCCTTGCTATGCTGATTTGCAAGGCACATGCCACACGATCATTTCACGGATATTTTTGTTCATTGAGCTGATTTATTGCGCTTTTTTAAATATTCAATCGTTTAACGCCCGTGAAAGCGAAAAGAGTAAGCGTTGCTTTTGTGAGCATATGATGAAATTGTAGTCATTGGGGCTAGCCGCTTCCGCAGACCTCGCACTGTTCGTTCCTGGGGACCTTTACCTTCCTGAAATCCATATCCAGCGTATTGAACACCAGCATTTCCGAGAACAGCGGTTTCCCGTAGCCCGTAAGCAGCTTGATCGCTTCCAAGGCCATCATGCACCCGAGCATGCCCGAGACCGCCCCAAGCACGGGGAAACCCAGCTCCTCCCATGATGAATCGTCCTCAGGATATACGCAGTGCACACAGGACGCGACCTTGGGTATGACGTTAAAGAGGTATCCTTCCGTCCCGTTCATGGCTGCCTCCACCATGGGGATGCCTTTTTCAATGCAGGACCGGTTCAAGATCCTTCGCTCTTCAAAGTTCGGACGGGCGGATAAAGCGATCCGCGCCGTACGAAGCAGCGCCTGAACATTTTTGGTCGTTATGCGTTTGTCGAAAATTTCAACATCCACCTCAGGGTTCATTTCCTTGATGGTCTTCTTCGCCTGGAGCACCCTGCTCTTGCCGATGCCGCTGTGTTTCATCAGGATCTGCCGGTTCATATTGGAAAGCGTAAGCTTTCCGGCGTGCACCAGGACCAGCCTGCCGATCCCCGCTGCCGCAAGGTAGAGAGCCGCGGTCCCGCCCAGGCCCCCGACTCCGGCTACAAGGGCCGTGGAGTTCTTGAGCCACTGCTGGTGGTCCGGCGTAAAACCGCGAAGCATCAATTGCCTGCGATAGCGTTCAAGTTCCGTATGAGTAAGTTGTACGCCCATAACTGATACCTGGATGCTTCTGAACAAATTTGACAGAAGGATTACAGGATAACTTCGGATAAAAATCAACAAAACATCCTGTCAATCCTGTTATCCCGCCGGGATTTTTATCACACCGCCTCGATATATTCCTCGCCGATCCGGCTCATCAGCACTTCGAGCTCCATGTCCTTGTCCTCCCCCAGGATGCCGCAGGCATCGGCGCGGCACTGTTTGCAGTGCGTCATCTGTCTAATGAAGGGCTTGCATTGCTCGCGCATCGCGGTGAGGGTTTTATGGTCCGGCCGCTTCAGGTGTGCGAACTCAGCCTGGGGAATGAGCGGGAGAATGTTCATGATGTCCGCGCCGAGCTTCCCCGCGCGTTCCGCGATAAAGGGGAGCTCGTCGTCATTTACGCCGGGGATATACACGGTATTCACTTTTACGATGAGCCCCGCTTCGATTGCCTGTTTCAATCCTTGCCACTGATTGGCAAGGAGCAGTTCCGCGGCGCTTCTGCCCTCGTATCTATGGCCCTGGTAAATGATCCATGCGTAGATCTTTTCAGCAGTCCCGGGTGTAACGGCATTGATCGTCACGGTCAGGCTCCGTACGCCCGTAGAGAGGAGCTGTTCCAGCCGGTCCGGCAACAATAGGCCGTTCGTGGAAAGGCAAAGCGTCAGATCAGGATATTCCCAGTGAATCTGCCGAAGCGTTACATAAGTCGGCGCGTTCACGAGCGGGTCTCCGGGACCGGCGATCCCGACCACGCTCAGGCGGTCGCTTCGCTCAATGAGCGCCCTGGTGCGGTCAAGAGCTTCATCCGGCGTCAACACCCTGCTCGTGATGCCGGGACGGGACTCGTTTGCGCAGTCAAATTTCCTGATGCAGTACCGGCACTGGATATTGCATGCGGGAGCAACGGGCAGATGGGCCCTCCCGAACCGCTCATGGGCTTCTTCAGAAAAACAGGGATGCACTTTAATGAAGTCTTTGTTGACACGTACGGGATTGTTCATGGTTTCCTCCGTGTAATCCTACTCATGACAATAGCAATATCATTGCCATGGAGAATACACGGAGAATTGAGGAGTTAGGGAACACGGCAGGACTACGCAAGGATAAAAAAAAGGCAATTGCACAGATTATGGGCGGATCGTTTGGATCATGGCTGTTACGCTTCAATTGTCACCAGGTTAGTAGTGATAAAAAATGGCCCCTGGCGAGCCGGAGGATTGCAAGTCGAGGGATTCAACCGCCTTTGCCGGCCCTGTTAGCGGGATGACATAACAGCCTCCACCGCCCGTATCGCATCAGCAGCGGAACTCGTTATCCCGCCGGTATAGCCGGCGCCTTCTCCTATGGGGTAAAGATTCCTGATGTTCACTGATTCAAATTTTTCACTGCGCGTGATCCTGAGGGGCGCCGACGTTCTTGTTTCCGCGCCCAGCAATATG
>JAJXTW010000274.1 GCA_021783455.1 Nitrospirota bacterium
GGACTTCTTGCGAGGCGGAGTTTTTTTCTTCGCTGTTTTCTCTTTAAGAGCTGACGCGGAATACAGGTAATAGGCGCAGTCCGGCCCTACGAGCCTCCTCGCAGCATCGAAGGAAAGTTTTACCTTGCCGTCTATGACAAGCCTTCGGTACAGATACCGGAGCCGAATCTCCTCGGAAACAGGCTTCATAGTGCCCCGTCCATTATGCTGCCTACTCTTGGGAACCATTTGTAAATCCGCCTCTTTTACCGTCTGAGAAGAAAGTCCGTCATACTCCTATACCCTTAATATACCCATATGCGGGTATTTACTGCCTGTAAAATCATTAGTATGATATAATATACAATAATTTGTACTACTTTGTAATTAGCAGCACGCCTTCCCGGGAGGGTCCTGGCATTGATAAAAAAAAGCAGGTCAGTCGTTATCATCAGCTCAATGCTTCTGGGCGCTGTCCTGGTGCTCATTGCAGTCGGCCTGGTGACAGTCGGAGACGATGGTTCCCCGGCGCACAGAGTGGTTGCCGGGCTTTTGTTTATGCTCACCGGGCTCGGCGCTCTCCTTGGGGTCGTTGTGCAGAAAAGCATGAAGACCTTTGCCAGACAGGCGGAGCAGTTTGCCACTCGCGACCCTTTGACGTACCTCTACAACCAGAAAACCTTCTGGGATTATATGGGATACGAGATCGAACGGGCAAAACGGCAGAAATACCGTTTCTCGATCATGCTCGTCGATCTCGACAATTTCAAGATCATCAACGATATCCATGGCCATGAGGCAGGGGACTCCTACCTTTGTTTGTTCTCAACGCTGTTCAAAGCAGCGATCCGCAAGGGCGATATAGCCGCCCGGTACGGGGGAGACAACTTTGCGGCCATCCTTCCGGTGTGCGATGAGGCCCAGGCGTATATCGCGGCCAAGCGGCTCCACGACAGCATTCACGACGCCGAGTTTCGCCTTCCCGACGGTTCGCTGATCAAACTCACCGGATCGATCGGCATGGCGGTCTATCCGGACCATGCTCAGGATTCGTTGGCACTGTATCACGTTGCGGACAGCATGCTGCACCAGGCCAAGGTCCTGGGCAAGGACCGGATCGGGGTCCCCAGCGACGATCTGAGCACCGATCTGCTGAAAGCCGCGGGTCAGAAAAGCATCTTTATCCTGGAGGCGATCCGTCAGAAGCGGGTGGTCCCGTACTTCCAGCCTATTGTCGACGTGACGAAAAAAGAGGTCATGGCCTACGAAGTCCTGACCAGGATCGTCATGCCGGAACGGGTCGTTTCAGCCGCGGAGTTCATCGAAGAAGCCGAAGGAATGGGCGCGATCGGGAAGATCGATTATCTCCTGATCGAGCAGGCCCTGGCGACGGTGAAGCTGCACGGATATCGGGGGAAACTCTTTTTCAACCTGTCACCCAAGGCCCTGGTGTTGAACGAATTCATGCCGACCATGCGGGGCTTCATGGACCAATTCGGCGTCAAACCGCCGCAGCTGGTCTTCGAGATCACGGAACGCGATACGGTAAAAAATCTCGATCTGGTGGAGGACATCATTCATGGTCTTAAGGATGACGGTTTTCAGCTGGCGATCGATGACTTCGGCTCCGGCTACTCTTCGTTCCGTTACCTCAAGCTGTTCAACGCGGACTTCCTGAAAGTGGACGGCGATTTCATCAAGAGCATGAGCGGCGAGAATAACAAAATGGAAAAAGCCATTGTGTCGAACATCGCCAGCCTCGCCGGGGATCTCGGGATAAAAACCATCGCCGAATACGTCGAATCCGAATCGATCCTCGACGATGTCCGGGCGGCGGGCATAGATTTCGCCCAGGGGTACTTTATCCGCCATCCGCTGCCGGACCTCAATATGTAATGCAGGAAACCGATTCACGCCGCCTGCGGCTTATCCTCAAGCCGCCTTTTTTTCAACTTTCAGCCTTCCAAGAAGTTCTGCAAGACGGTCCATGGTTTCGAGCAGCCCTTCCTCCATGCCTGATTTGAGTGCGCCGTCGCGGTCCTCTACGGACTGATAAACGGATTTGGTCGTCATCTTTGTCCTGCCGTTGATGTCTTCCAGCGTGCACGTTTCAAGCGATACATGGCCCGGCATGCTTTCGAATTCAAAGGTGTCCACAATCCGCTCGGGCGCCCGTACCTCGTGATACACGCCGTGGAAGGCAAACTCGTTACCGGCCGCGTCACGGTTGATAAAGCGCCAGATGCCGCCCGGGCTCGCGTCGATTCTGTCGACGATGGTTGTAAAACGTCTGGGTCCCCACCATTGCGTTATCAAATGCCGGTCCGTGGACGCCTTGAACACGAGATTCCGCGGCGCATCAAATACCCGCGTGATGACGACCTCCTGCTTTCCCCGTTCTGCGATAATCCTGGTCCGGTCGTTTGCCACAATGTTTTCCGCCAGCTTGTCGAAGGATTCGCTCCAGCCGGTTTCGGTCAGTTCCCGCATCATACCGGCAGGAATGCCTTCATGCCTCAACGTCATCTTTGTTTTGCCGCCGGTCTCTTCCAACGTCATGGTTACGAGCAGCTCACGAGGCCACTCTCCGGTCATGCCGTAGTGAGAAGCCGGGACCACGTTCCCCTTTTCATCGGCGAAAGAATCGGTCATGACGATCCGCTCCGGCGCCACGACCTCGCGATACATGCCTGTCGACCAATAGTCCTTGCCATCGGGACCTCGCATGGAGGAGTGATACCTGCCGCCCACACGAAGATCGATATTGACGACCGGGGCAGTGAAGTATTTCGGCCCCCACCATTTTTTGTAATACTCCGGGTCTGTCCAGGCTTTCCATACGAGGTCCCGGGGCGCATCAAAGGTTCGTGTAATAATCAATGCATCTTTATTTTTTGTTTCCGTTGCCATTGTGTGCCTCCTCCTCTTGATCTCCTTCACAGGTGAACGCTAGTTCTTCTGCCGGTAATACAGGAGAACGTTCCCTGACTTGAAGGCCTTTGAATGTGTAAGCTCCAAATCCAGTTTGTTATTGATGCCCTTGAACAACGGATTTCCTTTTCCCAGAATAACGGGATTCACCATGATCCTGTGTTCATCGATCAAGCCGGGCGGTGTAAGTTCGGATACGATTGAGCCGCTGCCCAGTATCACCATGTCCTTGCCCGGTCCTTGCTTCAATTTCTTTATTTCTTCCTCGATCTTCTCTTTCACCAGCCTCGTATTGTGCCATTCCGCTTTGCCCAGGGTCCTGGAAAAAACGATCTTCGCCAGGCTGTTCATCCGCGTGGCCACGAGGGGATCGCTTTTGATCACTTCGGGGGTGGGCCAGAACCTTACCATGAGTTCATAGGTCACGCGGCCGAACAACAGCAGGTCAACGGAATCGAGCATGGCAACGGCGTATTCATTGAACTCGGCGTCCACATTATGCCAGCTTATGTCTCTGTCCGGTCCCTCAAAGTAGCCGTCAAGGGATACCATATTGAATTCCAGCAATTTTCTCATCTCGGGATCTCCCTGGTTTGAAGATAGCACGGGATGGAGCATGCGTCAAAAAAAGGCCATG
>JAJXTW010000042.1 GCA_021783455.1 Nitrospirota bacterium
TATCGGATATGACTCGAACACTCACGGGATTGCTCCTTAAAAAAAATCAATTAATCGCAGAAGGCGCAGAGGGAAGGGCGGGGCGAGGGGACTCACAAATAGCTTCGTTCCGTCATTCCGACTGTCCCGGAGTTTTCGCAAAAGCCGGGGCAGGAGCGTTCCGCATTAGATGATGAATGATTGCTCCTTCAATTTTTTTACACACGTCGTGATCTGGTCTTCCATGCTTCCGGTCAGGATCTCCCGCTGGCCGCGGGGCGCAGGCGGAAATATCTTCACGACCTTCGTCGGAGAGCCTTTGAGTCCGCATTTATTTTCATCGGCGCCGATATCCTTCGCATTCCAGGCGGTGACCTTCAGGTTCTTGGCCCTCATCCTGCCCTTGAGGGAAGGGACCCGGGGCTGGTTGATTTCTTTCACGACCGTGATGAGCGCGGGTAGGGACGTTTCTACGACATCATATCCCTCATCCATGAGCCGCTCCGCTGTCATCTTTTTCCCCTCAACGTGCTCGATCTTCCTTATATAAGCGACAAAGGGGATGCCGAGCATGTCGGCGGTCTCCGGACCCACCTGGGCCGTGTCGCCGTCGATCGCCTGTTTGCCTGCGATGACGAGGTCGTACTCGGCGATTTTTTTTATTCCTTGGGAAAGAGCATAGGAAGTCGCCCAGGTGTCCGCGCCGGCAAAAGCCCGGTCAGAAAGGAGCACCACGTCGTCAACGCCGAGGGAAACGGCTTCCTTCAGCGCTTCAGCAGCCTGGGGAGGGCCCATGGTGATTGCCGTGACCTTGCCGCCGTGTTTCTCCCGGAGCCGAAGGGCTTCTTCGATGGCATACATGTCAAAGGGATTGATGATGCTCGGCACACCGTCGCGGATCAGCGTGTTGGTCTCGCGGTTGATCTTGACTTCCGATGTGTCCGGGACCTGTTTAACGAGAACGATGATGTTCATTCTTGCTTTCTCCGAAAAACATATTGAACCACAGAGATGCACCGCAAAGGTGTTAAATCAGAAATGTCTTCCTGTATTCATCTGTGGTTTCATGATTATTTTTGTCTCGTCGCTTCCTTGATCATGTCCAGGGCCACGACGTTGCGCTGGATCTGATTGGTGCCCTCGTAGATCTGCAGGATCTTGGCGTCGCGCATCATTTTCTCGACGGGATATTCTTTCATGTAGCCCGATCCGCCCATGACCTGCACCGCGTCGGTGGTCACTTTCATGGCAACGTCGGTGGCGAAAAGCTTGGCCATGGCCGAAGCGCGGGATACGTCCTTTGCGCCGCTGTCGATAAAACGCGCCACGGAATACACGAGCGCACGCGCGGCTTCGGTCTGGGTCTGCATATCGGCGAGCATGTGCTGGACGGCCTGGAACGAGGTGACGGGCTGTCCGAACTGAACCCGCTGTTTGGCGAACTTGATGGCCTCCTCAATGGCCCCCTGGGCCACGCCGACGCCCTGGGCGCCCACGCCGGTTCGGGAGCTGTCGAGGGTTTTCATGGCAACGATGAACCCCATGCCTTCCTTGGCGATGAGGTTTTCCTTCGGGATGCGGCAGTTGTTGAAGATGAGCTCCGTCGTGGACGATGCGCGGATGCCCATCTTATTTTCTTTTTTCCCAAAGGTGAAGCCGGCAGTGCCTTTCTCCACGATGAAGGCCGATGCTCCGCGCGGCCCCTTGGACCTGTCAGTGATCGCGATAATGGTGTAGATATCGGCCTCGCCGCCGTTCGTGATCCACTGCTTGGTGCCGTTCAACACATATTCGTTTCCGTCGAGCTTGGCCGTGGTCTGGACTCCGCTTGCATCGCTGCCGGCGTTGGCCTCGGTCAGCCCGAAGGCCACGAGCTTTTTGCCCGCTGCGATGTTGGGAAGGTATTTTTTCTTCTGTTCATCGGACCCATGAAGCAGGATAGGGTAGGTGCCGAGTGCATTGGCCGCGTAGCTCGTCGAAACTCCGACGCAGGCCTTGGAGAGCTCTTCGACGGCAATACACAGCTCCAGGGATTTTTTTCCCAGACCGCCATATTCCTCGGGGATATAAATGCCCAGGAGGTCGGCCTGCGCAAGCGCTTTCATGATATCCGAGGGGAACTTGTTTTGCTCATCGAGTTCTGCACGAACGGGAACGATCTTTTCCACGGCAATCTGCCGCGCAAGGTCCCGTATCATGATCTGGTCTTCTGTCAGTAAATAATCCATCGAATCCTCCGCACTATATCAAGAATTAACTTTTGCTCAACTCATTTCACATTACCATCGTACAAGGGCTGAGGCCCAGGTAAGTCCTCCGCCAAAGGCCTCAAAGAGAAGAAGATGATTTTCTTTCACCCTGCCGTCGCGGACCGCTTCGTCGAGGGCCATGGGGATCGAGGCCGCCGACGTGTTGCCGTATTTCGGAAGCGTCAGCACGACTTTTTCCATGGGCATGTTCAGGCGCTGCGCCATTGCCTGGATGATGCGCAGATTGGCCTGATGCGGAACGAGCAGGTCGATCTCTTCCGGTTTTACTTTGTTGTGCTCCAGCGCTTCCTGTACCACGCCTTCGAGTGCCCGCACCGCTGCTTTGAAGGTCTCGTTGCCCTTCATTTTTATGAAATGCATCCGTTTGCGGATCGTATCGTGGGACGCCGGGTGTTGGGCGCCGCCCGCCGGAACATGGAGCAGGTCACCGAGAGAACCATCGGAGTGAAGGTGGGTCGAGAGGATCCCGTGTTTCCCCGCATGCCGCTGGATCACGACCGCGCCGGCGCCGTCTCCAAAGAGGACACAGGTTGTGCGGTCCTCCCAGTCGGTGAAACGCGACAGTACCTCGGCCCCTACAAGAAGGATGTTTTTATAGGCGCCAGCCTTAATAAAGGCATCGGCAATGGATAGTCCGTAGATGAACCCGGAACAGGCGGCGGCAATATCGAAGGCTGCAGCGTTTTTTGCCCCTAGCTTATCCTGCAGCACACATCCCATGCTCGGGAGGATCGTGTCCGGCGTCATGGTCGCGACCAGAATGAGGTCCAATTCCTGAGCGGTGAGTTCTGCCGCTTTCAGTGCTTTTTTCCCGGCTTCATACGCGAGGTCGGAGGTGTTCTGGCCCTTTTCCGCTATCCTGCGTTCCTTGATGCCCGTTCGCTCCGTGATCCATTCATCGCTGGTATCGACGAGTTTTTCCAGATCCTGGTTGGTGATGATTTTCTTGGGTGCGAACGAGCCGGTCCCTGTTATCCGTGCGTGAATCATCTGGTCCTGGTCAGTTCCATATTTTTTTCGATATCCTCGTGGAGGTGTTTGTTGACTTCGCTTTTCGCAAGCTCGGCGGCGACTCGGATGGCATTTTTTATGGCACGAGCGGAAGAACGGCCGTGGCCGATGATGCTGATCCCGTTGATGCCGACCAGGGGCGCTCCGCCGTATTCGGCGTAGTCGACGCGGCGTTTGAATGAATCGAACGCAGGCCGCATCAGCAGGTAGCCCAGCTTCCGTACCAGGCTCTTGCCGATTCCTTCCCGGATGTAGAGGCCGATGGCCTCGACAACGGATTCGGAAACTTTGAGCACGACGTTGCCGACAAAACCGTCACAGACGATCACGTCCGCATTGCCGGACATAACATCACGCCCCTCGACGTTCCCGATGAAATTGAGCGAGGTCTCGGTCAGGAGCTTGAAAGCTTCCTTCGTCAGTTCGTTCCCCTTGGTTTCCTCCTCCCCGATGGAAAGGAGCCCTACGCGGGGATTGGGGATTTTCAGCAGATATTTCGCGTAGACGTCGCCCATGACGGCGAATTGCAGGAGGTGGTTCGGCTTGCAATCCACGTTTGCGCCCATATCGAGGATGATGGACGTGCCTTTGATGGACGGCATAAAGGTAGCAATAGCCGGCCGTTCGACGCCCTCGATCGGCCCCAGGACGAACAGCGATGTTGCCATGGCTGCTCCGGAATGCCCGGCACTGACTACGGCAACCGCTTCGCCGCTCTTGACCAGGTCATTGGCCACGCGAATGGACGAATTTTTTTTCCTGCGAAAAACCGTGGCAGGGGAATCGAGCATGTCCACGACTTCGGTGGCATTTCGAATCTCCAGGGGGAGCGTTTGGGCCTGAGGGTACTTGTCCAGTTCTTTTTGGACGATCTGCTCGATGCCGACAAGGATGATGCTGATGCCGTACTCCGCTGCCGCCTCAACAGCCCCGGCGACGACGGCATGCGGCGCATTGTCCCCCCCCATGGCATCCACGGCAATCTTCATACAGACTCCCTACAATATAAAAGGCAAAGGGTCATACGGAAAAACAGTATCATCCCTTTGCCTTTGAGCACGCTTCGTAATTATATCTGCTGAACAGTTACGATCTCGCGGCCGTTGTAGGTGCCGCAGGACATGCAAGCGTGATGAGGCTGCTTGACCTCCTGACACTGCGGGCAGGCCGTCAGGTTCGGGGCCATGAGTTTTTGTTTTTGTGTGCGTCTCTTGTCTCTGCGAGATTTGGAATGTCTGTGTTTTGGGTTTGCCATTTCGTGTAATGCTCCTTAAGCTATTTTTGTTGAGAGACCCTTCGCTTCGCTCAGGGCGACATTTCTCCGGAGAGAAACCGTCATTTTTTAAGTAAATCCTTCAAAGCGGAAAAGGCGCCGAATTCTCCCGGCCCGTTCCGCTGATGGCCGCATTCCGTTTTATTCAGGTCCGTTCCGCAGACGCTGCAAAGGCCCTTGCAGTCAGGACTGTGAAGCGGGACCATGGGCAGGGAAATGAGCAGCTGCTCCTTTATCAACTCGACCGGCTCAATCTGCTCTCCCCGATAAAACTCTACATCAAGCTCTCCCGCAACGAGCTCATGTTCGGGACCATTGCCCAGGGAGCTTACCGGGGTCAGGTCAACGTTCAACTCAGTATCAATCCGGTAGGGAAAGCTGGTCAAGCAGCGGCTGCATTCAAGTATCGCCGATGATCGGACCCGCCCGGCAATGTTGAAGATACCTTTTCCTTCCGGGGTTATCCGGAGCATAGCCGTAAACTCCGTGGAGTCGGCGCCTTTACCGAACAAATCCAGTTTCTGCGCAAGCTCCAGGGTGAGCCCCTCCGGAGGTATGTCGTTGATTTTGATGACCATTTCTTTTACGCCCGGGGCTGTAAGATTGGAATTATATAGAGATGGCCGCGTTTTGTCAAGAAAAAACACCGAATCAGGGCAGGCTGGCAATCCGGCCTTCCTCTAAAATCGCGTTCCTGTTTACGCAGGTTGCTGCAGGCCTTTCGCCTGAACAGAATCTCGTGCATGCTCTCCCTTCGGGCAGAGTTGAAGGAGCATACCCCAAAAATACCCTTAATGATTTGTTGACATTTTTATGATTATGGGGATACTTGAGGATGATCATAAAAAGGCGGTTGTTATCGTCCGGATTGCCCTCGTGTGGGGAATGACTGTCTATCTGTTCTACATGCAGACCGGAGATGTGATTCGATTGGTCCGAACGGCCGGCAGTACAATCGAAGACGCCAAACATCAATCTGAGGAGAAAGGGAAAAAAGCGGCCAAAGCGATAAAGGCATTGAATGAATTGGTGCCGGAAACGGGCCAGGCGTCTTCTCCCGAGTCAGCGGAAGGGGAACGGAACAAATAAGCGTGGGCGGAGCTCTCACCTGTTCTTCGTGATTTCACTAATGGAGGCGTGCAGGATCTGCAATGAGCGTTGCAGTTCCTTAAGAGATATTGAAAGCGGCGGCATGAACACGATCACATTGCCCAGCGGTCGTATAATGAGGCCTTGTTTGCGGCATTCGAGGGTGACCCGAGAGCCGATTTTGGCATTCACAGGATAAGGCTCTTTTGTCAGCCTGTTGTTTACCAGTTCGATGCCGGCCATGAACCCCTTCTGTCTGACCTCACCTACATGTTCCAGCGCCCTGAACTGTTTTAATCCTTTTGCGAGGTAGGCAATCTTCGGCTGAAGCTTCGAGAGGATCTTTTCACTTCGAAAAAGGTCGATGCTGGCGATTGCAGAGGCGCAGGCGAGCGGGTTGCCGGTATACGTATGGCCGTGAAAGAAGGTTTTAAACTCACGGTATTCCCCAAGAAATCCCCCGTAGATCTCGTCGGTGGTGAGTGTTGCCGCAAGCGGGAGGTAGCCTCCTGTGATGCCTTTGGCAATGCACAAGATGTCCGGCGCGACCTGTTCGTGTTCACAGGCGAACATCTTTCCGGTCCTTCCGAAGCCGGTTGCAACTTCATCGGCGATCAAAAGTACATTATTTTTCGTGCATAGTTCTCGGATCTTCTTCAAATAGCCCGGCGGCTGCATAAGCATGCCGGCAGCACCCTGCACGAGCGGCTCGATGATTAGCGCGGCGGTCACGGAGGCATATTTCTGGATTGTTCTCTCGGCGTGGACCAGGCAGGTTTTCTGGCATTCCGGATAGCTCAACCCATACTTGCAGCGGTAACAGTGCGGCGATTCAATCTTGTAGGTCGGAAACAAGAGCGGTTTGTAGGTCGCGTGGAAGAGTTCGATGCCTCCTACGCTTACGGACCCTATGGTGTCGCCGTGATATGCTTCCGTGAGAGAGAGAAACCCGGTCTTTTTTTGAAACTGGGGGCCTTTCTGCTGCCAGTATTGAAAGGCGATCTTGAGCGCGATCTCCACGGACGTGGACCCGCTGTCGGAGTAAAAGACCTTCGAGAGGCCTTTTGGCGCGATGGTTACCAGTTTTTCCGCAAGGAGAATGGCCGGAACGTTTGAAAGGCCGAGCAGGGTGGTATGGCCCACTTTCCCGAGCTGTTTTGTTATGGCTGCGTTGATTTCTTTTTTCCGATGGCCGTGAACCGTGACCCAAAGCGAGGAGACCCCGTCGATGTAGCGTTTACCATGAACGTCGGTGAGCGTGCACCCCTTGCCGCTCTCGATGATGAGTTGAGGTTCTTTTTCCCATTCCTGCATCTGGGTAAAGGGATGCCAGATATATTTTTTGTCCAGTTTTTCCAGGCGGTGAAGGGCTTGTTTGCCAGGGTGCGTTGACATCAAGATAGGCTCTCCCTTGCTCTGCAGCGAATTTAGACAGTATTATAGTGCACGAGCTGTTTTTGTCAATAATAAAAAGGGCTTGAAAACTCTCGCTTCTTTCTGGTAGAATAACAAAATCCGGAAAGAACGTATTGTCGGTGGATACTTTGGGTTTTGAACAACCCTGCCTGCTGGAGGTTTTTCTTAATAATGATGAACAAGAAGAGGTTCTATTTCGGGGCGGCGTTCATTCTCGTTCTCGGCGTGTTTGTCGGGCTTGTGTTGTCGTCGCGTCTCAACATCACCTCGCCCCTTCCTGCGAAGAGCCAGATATCGTCCAAGTCGATAGATATCCTGACGCAGCTCTCCGAAGCCCAGTCAGAGGTCGCAGCGGTTGCAACGCCGTCGGTTGTGAATATATCCACGACGAGGGTGATCAAGTCGCGGGATGAGGCGCCGTTTGACCTCTTCGACGACCCCTTCTTCAGGAGATTTTTCGGCGACCAGTTCCCCCATCCGAACGCTCCGAAGGAACATAAGGAGCAAAGCTTGGGGTCCGGAGTCATCGTGTCAGGGGACGGCTACATCGTTACGAATAATCACGTGATAGAAAAAGCGCAGGAGATCAAAGTCCTGCTCTTGAACAAGAAGGACTATAAAGCCAAGGTGATCGGAGCGGACCCCAAAACCGATATCGCCGTTATTAAGATTGATGCAAAAGATTTGCCTGCGCTGCCTTGGGGGGATTCCGATAAATTGAAAGTCGGGGAGACCGTGTTCGCGATCGGGAACCCCTTCGGGTTGAACCAGACCGTTACCATGGGCGTGATCAGCGCTGTTGGCCGCGCCAATGTCGGCATAGCGGATTACGAAGACTTCATCCAGACCGATGCGGCCATCAATCCGGGCAATTCAGGCGGCGCGCTCGTCAACGCCCGCGGTGAGCTGATCGGGATTAATACCGCCATCCTGTCCCGGACCGGCGGGTACCAGGGCATCGGGTTTGCCGTGCCGAGCAGCATGGCGCGTCAGGTCATGGACAGCCTGGTAAAATACAAAAAGGTCGTGCGCGGCTGGCTCGGCGTCAGTATCCAGGAAGTCACGTCTGATCTTGCGGAAGAGTTCGGCGTCAAGGACCTGAAGGGCGCGCTTGTCTCGGGCGTGATGAAGGGGAGCCCGGCGGAGAAGGCGGGGATCAAACAGGGAGACCTGATACTCCAGTATGACGGCAGGGTCGTTGAGGATACCGGGCATTTGCGTAACATGGTGTCGCAGACGCCGATCGGCTCCAAGATTAAAGTCAAGGTGTTTCGCCAGAAAAAGGAAATAGAGCTGGACGTTGTCATCGCGGAACTGCCGAAAAAGATTGCCGAGGCCTCAACCGGTGAACCGGATTCCGGCGCTGCTCCGAATGAAGAAGAAAGTACGGCCCTGGCCGGTCTGGTTGTCCGCCAGTTGACCCCGGACCTTGCGCAGCGCTATGGTTATGATGAAGCCGAGCGGGGAGTGGTGGTCATCAAGGTGGAAGCGGGCAGCAGGGTCGCTGATTCCGGGGTAAAACCCGGCGATATTATTCTGCAGATCAATCAGAAAAACGTGGCCACGATGGAAGAATACAAGAAAATGGCGTCAAAGATAAAGGGCAAAGAGAGAATACTGCTCCTTCTGCGCAGGAAAGGTCAGGACCTGTTCGTAACCGTCAGACCTGAATAACTTGATTCCCTCACAATGGAGTTGTTCCCCCGGCTATTAGGTATTTTCCCACATCAGTACTACGTCAGGTGAGAAAAGGAGGTGAGAAAGATGGGACTTAATCTTATTCGCATGTTATTTGTCTTTTTAAGCACTTTACTCGGGTACTACGTATCTACGCAGCTTTATGATCAGGTCGGCAAGTTTGAAGGCATGGCAGTCGGCTTCAGTGTGGCAATACTGATTATCCTTACCGAATTTTTGTTCAGACGGGTCTCATTAAAGGTCATTATCGGCGGTATTCTCGGTTTCATCATCGGGCTGACGTCCGCGAATATCATTGCGGCCCCCCTGAAGCTGGTGCCGCTCGAACGGAGCATCGTCAACTTCATTCTGCTCCTCATGAACGGGTTTTTCGGGTACGTCGGCATCATGATCGGGATTCGGGAAGGTGAACGGTTCAATCCCGCCAATATCAAGAAGCTGTTCAAGAGCGGGACGGAAGAAAATATCAAGATCATGGATACGAGCGTGATCATCGACGGCAGGATCGCCGATATCTGTGAGACGGAGTTTTTGGACGGCACGATCATCATCCCCCAGTTCATCCTGCACGAGCTGCAGCACATCGCCGATTCCTCGGACTCGCTCAAGCGGGCGCGCGGCAGAAGGGGGCTCGACATCCTGCACCGGATACAGAAAATGAGCCATATGGAGGTTCGGATCATCGAAGAGGACTTCCCGAAGATCCGGGAAGTCGATAGTAAGTTGATCGCGTTGGCCAAGAAACTCGGCGCAAAGGTCATTACGAACGACTTCAACCTGAACAAGGTGGCCGAACTGCAGGGCGTGAAGGTGCTGAATATCAACGATCTCTCGAATGCCGTAAAGCCGGTCGCCCTTCCGGGGGAGAGTATGCGGGTCTTCGTGCTCAAGGAAGGCAAGGAATCGGGGCAGGGCGTTGCCTATCTCGATGACGGCACGATGATCGTGGTCGAGAACGGGCGCAAGTATATCAATAAAAATGTAGACGTGGCGGTTACGAGCGTTCTCCAGACCGCGGCAGGCAGGATGATTTTTACGAAGCTCAAAGAAGACATGGAGCACGATCTGCAAACCGCGGAACGGTAAACGCCGCTTCGCGGCGAATTTAAAAATTGGAAATTGAAAAGTGAAAATTGAAAGCGGGGGAATATAAAATCTTCAATTTCCCACCTTCAATTTTTAATAATTTTTTGATTACGGAGGTTTCATGTCGGGTCATTCTAAATGGGCAACAACGAAACATAAAAAAGCCGCTACCGATGCAAAGCGCGGGAAAATCTTCACCAAGCTTGCCAAGGAGATCACCGTTGCGGCCAAACTGGGCGGCGGCGATCCAGGCGGGAACCCCCGCCTCAGGACCGCGATCGCCAAGGCAAAGGGAGTAAGTCTGCCGGCTGAAAATATCAAGCGCGCGATCCAGAAAGGGACGGGCGAACTGCCGGGAGTCTCCTACGAAGAAATCATGTATGAAGGGTACGGCCCGGGCGGCGTGGCGGTCATTGCCGAGGTCATGACTGACAACCGGAACAGGACGGTTTCGGAGGTCCGCAATATTTTCAGCAAGGCCGGGGGGAACATGGGAGAGGCGGGCTGCGTCTCCTGGATGTTCCACAAAAAAGGCTATCTGGTGGTCAATCATTCGAAGGTCGATGAGGACAAGCTTATGTCGCTTGCCCTCGATGCGGGGGCCGAGGACATGCAGACCGAGGATGAGAATTACGTCATTACGACGCCTCCGAACGATTTTGAGAAAGTCAAAAAGGCGCTTGAAGACGGCGGAGTGGTCCCCGATGTAGCCGAGATCACCATGGTCCCGCAGACCTATGTAAAGCTCGACGGCAAGGAAGCCCAGCAGATGCTGCGTCTCGTGGAAACGCTGGAAGACAACGACGACGTGCAGAACGTATACGCCAACTTCGATATTCCCGAAGAGATCATGAACGCGGAGTAGCGCGAAGGCAGATGACAGAAGGCAGATGACGGAAGGACCTGATTCAGTCTGACTTCTGGATGTGACAGGGGGATTTATGAGGGTGCTGGGGATTGATCCAGGGACGTTGACGACCGGGTACGGAATCGTTGAAGAAGAAGACCATAAGCTTTTCCATGTTGTTTCAGGAGGCATCAGCCCGTCTGCCAAGCAGCCTTTCCCGCAGCGGCTCAAAAAGATCTACGAGGAGCTGGAAAAGATCATTGTTAAGCATCGGCCCCGCATCGTGGTGGTTGAAGACCTCTTCGTCTCCAAAAACATTCAATCAGCGCTCAAACTCGGCCACGCCCGGGGCGTCGCTATTCTTGCTGCCATGAACGCAGGTCTGCCGGTTTTTGAATACGCTCCGCTGGAGGTAAAGCAGGCGGTCGTCGGCCACGGAAAGGCGGAAAAAAAGCAGGTGCAGCTCATGGTCAAGGCCCTGCTCGACCTCCCGAAGGTCCCTCATCCGGCAGACGCCGCCGACGCGCTTGCCGCGGCCATCTGCCATATTCATTCATCGAGACTGAGAGAAATCCTGAAAAACCCGTCCGCCCTCCGGCAGCCGGGCAGGGGGCTCGGCGCCATGCGGGGAACGATCGGCCGCAGACCGCAGGCAGTCTGAGATGATCGCATCTCTTACAGGCACGTTGAGGCGGAAAGCGAACGATTATCTTATCGTCGACGTTTCCGGCGTCGGATACCAGGTGCAGGTCCCGCTTTCGACCTACTATGGTCTTCCCGCAGTCGGCGAGGAAATCTGCCTCTCCATTCATACGCATGTACGCGAGGACACTTTTTCGCTCTTCGGTTTTCTGACGGAGGCGGAAAAAGAGATGTTTCTTCTCACCTTAGGCGTGTCCGGCATCGGCCCCAAACTTGCCCTTTCAATTCTTTCGAGCCTGTCCGTTGTCGAGATCACGTCAGCCATTTTTGCCGCCGATGATTCGAAGCTTTGTACGATCCCCGGGATCGGGAGAAAAACTGCTGCGCGGATGGTTCTCGAACTAAAGGACAAAATCAAATCTCTGCCGAAGGCTCAAACAATGCCGGGGCAGCCGGAGGCAGTGACAGATGTTGTCGAGGACGCTGTTTCCGCTCTTGTGAACCTGGGCTATAAAAAGCCGCTTGCGGAAGAGGTCCTGAAGAAGGTGAGGCAGAGCAAGCCGGAGTCTCCGGTCGAAGACCTTATTCGGGAAGCATTGAGCTTGTTGAGGAAAAAATGAGCAGGCCTGCTTCAGCAGCTGTCGTTCGGTTTTTGCTTTCGAGGTTTTTTCTGAAAGATCACGAGGTAATCAGTGCCTGAGAGAGTCATAGAGCCGGAACAGAATGACGACGACGTGCAACTTGACAGAAGTCTGCGGCCCCTCGGGTTCGACGATTTCGTCGGCCAGGACCGCATCAAGGACAATCTCCGGGTTTTTATCGAGGCGGCGAAAAGGAGGCGGGAGGCCCTCGACCATGTCCTCTTCTGCGGCCCTCCGGGGCTGGGTAAAACCACGCTGGCGAACATCATCGCCCATGAGCTGGGCGTATGCATTAAAACGACCTCCGGTCCCGTGCTGGAGCGCGCCGGCGATCTTGCCGCGATTCTCACGAGTCTCCAGGAAAACGACGTGCTGTTCATCGACGAGATCCACCGGTTGAACCGCGTTGTGGAGGAGATCCTTTACCCGGCCATGGAGGATTTCCAGCTCGACATCATCATCGGTCAGGGGCCTGGCGCGCGGTCGATCAAACTCGATTTGCCGCGTTTTACCCTGGTAGGCGCCACGACGCGGACCGGCCTTCTGACGTCTCCGCTCCGGGACCGCTTCGGCGTGATTGACCGGCTCACCTTTTATGATCCCGATGAGCTCAGAAAAATTGTCCAACGTTCGGCCGGACTGCTTCAAACGACGATAGCCGCAGCGGCGGCCGTAGAAATCGCGCGGCGCTCCCGGGGGACGCCCCGCATTGCAAACCGGCTCCTCCGCAGGGTGCGCGATTTTGCCCAGGTGCAGGGCGACGGCACGATCACCCAGGATCTGGTCGTGAACGCCATGAAGCGGCTGGAGGTGGACGAGAAGGGGTTCGATCATATGGACCGGAGGCTGCTGCTTACGATCATTGATAAATTCGAAGGCGGTCCCGTGGGGCTCGATACCCTTGCCGCTGCGCTCAGCGAGGAAAAGGACACGCTTGAGGATGTGTATGAACCGTTCCTGATCCAGGAAGGTTTTCTTGACAGGACCCCGCGAGGCAGGCAGGCCACTCGCCTGTGCTATGAATATTTCGGCAGGAAAAGGCCTCCGTCAATGCAGGAAAAGCTCCTCTAGGACCGGCTGGTTTGACGCAATTTCCCCTCTCTTTCCGCCCTGCGGCTGGGATTTGTCGATCGAGGTCTTGTTTGAAGGAGGAGCGGTGAACGTCCGGACACAGCAAAAGAAACCCGGCAAGACAACAGTGAATTCGCTTGAGGAGTAGTATCGTGGAAATTTTTTTTCATATCTGCTGCGCCCCCTGCGCTCTCTATCCCTATTACCGGCTGAAGGAAGAAGGGTTCGAGCCCACGGGATATTTCTATAATCCCAACATCCACCCCTACCAGGAGTACCGGAAAAGACTTGATACGGTCAAGGAGTTTGCCGGCCGCGCCGGACTTGAGATCGTGTACCGCGACGGATATGATCTCGATCAATATCTCCTTCGTGTTGCGGGTAAGGGAGCAGAGCGGTGCGAGCACTGTTACCGGATGAGGCTCGATGCCGCGGCTGCGGCGGCAAAGGAACGGGGTTTTCGCTCTTTTACCACGTCTCTTTTGTACAGTAAATTCCAAAAGCACGATGCGATCGCCGGCGTTGGGCGGGAAATGGCCGAAATGCACGGGATCGAATTCTATTACGAGGATTTCCGCCGAGGTTGGCGCGAGGGAATCGTGGAATCCAAAGCCATGGGACTCTACCGGCAGCAGTACTGCGGCTGCATTTACAGCGAGCGGGACCGGTACCGCAAAACAACGGACCCGGCTTGATACCGCTCAGGAAGCAACTTACGAGTATGCCTGCAAAAACCTTTTTCCTTCTCATCGGACTGCTCTTCCTGCCTGCTATTGCCCGAGGATCTGAAAACATCCGAGTGGCCATATTTGATAATCAGAAAACCGTAACGATCGGGTCCTCCTCCGGTTTGATCAAGGCAGGTCAATCCGTCGGTCTCAAGGAAAAACAGCTGATCTTCAGCGCCGCCTCAGTCGGCAGCCAACCGGTTCGCTTCAAGTCCGCTGTTGGATTCATTCGGGTGAACGGCAAAGGGTATCGCGGCTGGGTGGAAATCAGAAAAAAAAGCAATGGGCTGCTGCTGGTCATTAATGACCTCGATATTGAGGACTATCTGCAGGGAGTAATAGGCGCTGAAATCCCCCCTGAATGGAAATTTGAGGCGGTGCAAGCACAGGCAGTAGCATCGCGGACCTATGCTTTGTACCAGAAACGGACAGCCGGGAACAGACCGTATCATATTCACGCCACCGTAGACAGCCAGGTCTATTCCGGGAGCAGGGGCGAACACCCGAAGACCGTCAGAGCAGTCCGGGAAACGAGAGGGGTCGTCATTGTGTATCACGGCGAGGTGATCCCGGCGTTTTATCATTCGAGCTGCGGAGGGCATACTGAAAATGCGGCCGAGCTCTGGGGCATTGACGAACCGTACCTCAAGGGAGTGGATTGCGATTGCCAGGAAATTTCCAAGTATGGAGTCTGGGAAAAGCGGGTTCCGCTTCCAGTTCTGCTCAGCGCACTCCGGAAGCTGGGATACCGCCTGCATGATGTTCTCGAAATCGGCTTGGGGAACATCACTCCCTCGGGCCATGTCAAGGACATCATCCTGAGGCACTCGGGAGGGAAAATAACGGTCCCCGCTGAAAACCTGAGGGCCGCTCTCGGCAACACCCAGATTCCGAGTGTATTTTTTGAGCTCGAGCTTTCCGGGGGAGAAGCCGTATTCTCGGGACGGGGGCGCGGGCACGGTGTGGGGTTGTGTCAATGGGGCGCCCAGGAGATGGCGCTTCGGGGTTTTTCTTATCAAGCCATACTTTCCCACTACTATCCCGGAACCAGCCTGGCAAGAATAAAATAAAGCATCGATCTATCAAGAAGACCGCCCTATCATTTTTCTTGACAGAGAAACAGGATCGACGATACAATGCAACAGGTATGAAAAAATCAATCAAACAAAACAAGACGGTTAACGCCGGGAAAACGAGCGTGACGGTCGTCCCGAATTATGGATCTTTTGTTCCTCTTTCCCTGGTATTGTCTCTTCTTCTCATCGGAGCGCTCGCTGCGGCAACGTATGCGAGAAACAGCATTTACCGCACCCATGTCACGCTGTGGGCCGAGGTGGTCAAGATGGCGCCGCACAAGCGGAGGGCGCATGAAAATTACGGCCAGGCGCTTTCTTCCGAAGGATTCTACAAGGAAGCTTATGATCAGTTTAAGACGGTCATGGCGCTGCCGGACGACGGAAGCGTTCCGCTCCGCGATCTGTACCGGGAGATCGGAGTGGTCGATTTCAGGATGGGGAAGTTTGACGATGCCATCGTCGCCTGGCAAACGGGCTTGCGCTATGCGCCGAACGATCCCAGCCTTTTGAACAACCTGTCCATCGTTTATCTCCAAGTGGGACGATTTGACGAGGCAGCCGCCGCGGCGCAAACGGCCCTTGTCGGCGACCCGACCATGCCGCAGGCATTGAATACCATGGGCCAGGTCTACCTGATGAAAAAGAACTATAATAAGGCTGTTCAGTATTTTCTGAAAGCAGCGGACCGAGAACCCGATGTGCCGGCGCGGTATTGGAACGCTGCTCTGGCTCTTGAGCAGGCGAAGCAGCCTGCCAAGGCCTATGAATATGCGTCCAAGTACGTCGAGAAGGAAACCGATCCTGTGGCGCGGCAGAGGGGCTATGGATACCTGGAGCATCTTAAGCAAGTTTTGCATCGTTGATGCTCGCAGGGTCTTCGA
>JAJXTW010000275.1 GCA_021783455.1 Nitrospirota bacterium
CCCAAGTATTTAATGTTATTATTGAAAAGGGGGTGATATTCATGTTTGTGAATCCCGCGACTTGCAAACCTCCCGGCTCCTGCCGGGGGGGGGCTCCCCTGGTAAATTAGTAGAGAGGAAAATTTATACTTGACAGATTTAGTCAAGTTTGTTATCGTTATTGTAGCAGCTGGCAGGATGTAAATTGTCCTGTTTCTACTCGTTGCCAAAGGGTTGGAAAAAATACATGAAGTTGTCCACCAAAGGAAAATACGGAGTGCGGGCCGTCTTTGAAATCGCCCGGCATTACGGAAAAGGGCCGATCACGATCAAGGAGATCGCCGACCGCCAGGGGATTTCCTTTTCCTACCTCGAACAGATCCTGCACAAGCTGGGGAAGGCCGGCGTGATCGACAGCGTCCGCGGCCCGGCGGGCGGGTACCTGCTGGCGCGAAAGCCCGCAGAACTGACCATCGGAGATATCGTACGGACCCTGGAAGGACCGATTGCGCTGTCCCACTGTTTGGAGCCCGGCGATTCCGGTGACTGCAACCAGGCTGATGATTGTGTTGCGCGGATGGTTTGGGCCAAAGTGGGGGCCAAGATAGAAGAAGCCCTCGACAGCATCAGTTTTAACGATCTTTTGCATCAACAGCCTGAGCAGAAGGCGCCGGTCCTGCTCAGGCCCAGGAAGAATGCGACCTTGTCAGGAAAGGGGGCTTGTTAAATGAGAACAGTTTATCTTGATCATGCTGCAACAACACCGGTCCATCCGAAAGTGCTGGAAGCCATGTTGCCGTATTTTTCCGGCAAGTTCGGTAATCCTTCGAATTTGCATGATATCGGCAGAGAGGCCAAGAATGCCGTCGAGGAGGCCCGGGCAAAGACCGCAGCGCTCGTCGGGGCCGCGCCGGGGGAGATCTATTTTACGTCGAGCGGCGCCGAATCCAACAATTTTGCTCTTAAAGGCCTTGCCCAGGCGAACAGCCAGAAGGGCAAGCATATCATCGTATCGCAGATCGAACATTTCTCCATTCTCCATCCCGCGAAGACGCTCGAAAAATCCGGTTTCACGGTCACCTATCTTCCGACGGACAAGGAAGGGCTGGTGAATCCCGACGATGTTGCCAAAGCGATCACCAAGGACACGATCCTCGTGTCGGTCATGCATGCAAACAACGAGATCGGCACGATCGAGCCGATCGAAGCGATATCGAAGATCACGAGGGAAAAGGGGATCCTCTTCCACACTGACGCGGTTGCGTCGACCGGATGGATTCCTGTCAATGTCGAGACTCTCGGCGTGGACGCGCTTTCTTTCTCGGGCCACCAGTTCTACGGACCCAAGGGCGCAGCCGCACTCTTCGTGCGCAAGGGCGTCCGGATCAAGCCGCAGATCGAAGGCGGCATCCAGGAAGACGGCAGGCGGGCGGGCACGGAAAATGTCCCGGCGCTCGTCGGGCTCGGCAAAGCAGCAGAGCTTGCAGCTGCCGAGGTCGGCAACCGGATGAGGTATACTTCGCAGCTGCGGGACAAGCTGCAAAAAGGGCTCCAGGACCGTATTGAAGACATGGTCATCAACGGCCATCCCGTGAGCAGGTTGCCGCACAATCTTAATGTTTCCTTCTGGTATGTGGAAGGGGAATCGATGCTCCTCTTCCTTAATATGGAAGGAATCTCCGTGTCGAGCGGCTCGGCGTGCACGTCTCGGTCTCTCAAATCCTCGCACGTCCTCACTTGTATCGGCACCGATGCCGCAGTAGCGAACGGCACGCTGCTCATGACGCTTGGGATGGGCAACAGCGCCGAGGACATCGACTATGTGATCGAGAAATTGCCGCCAATTGTCCAACGATTGCGGGAGATGTCCCCGCTCTATGAAGATATGATGAAGAAGAAAGCCGCGGCACGATAAGCCGAAAACAATTAACCGTCTACGACGAATTTCAAGGAGGAAATGATGGAACAGTACAGTTCAAAGGTGATGGACCATTTTGCCCACCCGCACAACGTGGGGGAGATCGAGAACGCTGACGGCGTCGGCACCGTGGGGAACCCGGTGTGCGGCGACGTGATGCGCCTGTACATAAAAGTTGAGAACAACATCATTACGGATGCCAAATTCAAGACCTTCGGCTGCGGTGCGGCAATAGCCACAAGCAGCATGGTGACCGACCTGGTGAAGGGTAAAACTATCGATGAGGCGCTCAAGGTATCGAACGCCGCCGTGGCCGAGGCGCTTGGCGGACTGCCGAAAGTCAAGATGCACTGTTCAGTCCTCGCCGAGGAGGCGCTGAAGTCTGCTCTCGACGATTATTACAAGAAAAAAGGCGTAGCGTCGCCCGTGAAGATGCCCGCCGAGTCCGGGCACGAACACGATATGGAGTAATTCAATTGTGGAATGCGGAATTCACCCTGCACTCGCGCTACGCACACCCTGTATTCGCGGCGAGCACTCATTTCACCGGGTGCAGGCTCGTAAGCGCTGGGTGCAGGTTCCGAAATCGGAAATAAAGATTTTCCTATGGACATCAAAGAAATCAAACCCGATGACATCCTTGACTGTGTCGGCCTCGCTTGTCCGATGCCGATCTTTAAGGCCTCGAACAGGATCAAGGAGCTGACCCCAGGTCAGATACTCGAAGTGCAGTCCGATGATGACGGGATTGTAAAAGACATGCCCGCCTGGTGCAGGCTGACGGGGAACGAGTTCCTCGGTCTTGTCAAAGAGAACGGGGAGTATCACGCCTACGTACGCAAGAAGTAATCCGCTTCTCGCGGAGAACGCCTTGCCGGGTTCATTTGCCAGAGGGGTGTGGCGGCGTCTTCATTCGTATTTTTTCTTAGTGAGCGGCGACAGGACAACAGGCCTTCTGCCGCTCAACTTCACCTAATCCAAACCTATCCACTGAAGTAGGACGCGGGATCCCGCATCACGCTCAGGTGCAATTATCACTTTGGCACTTCCTTTCCCGTCATTTATAGTCAAATATGGCTATTGCGCTCTGATCGTCGCCGGAGTCGCCGTTCTTCTCTTCTCCTCCCGCACATGGACCTGTTCCGAAAACAGCTGGGAAATAAATCATTTTCAGCCCCCGGTCTCCCTGCTTTCCGTTGACAACGCGGAGGGGATAGTTTATTATCACGCTTGCTGAACGAGAGGAGCACGATGCAAACCATAGTATCCCTGAAAGAAGGCGATTGGGTCGAAGAGGTCTATCTGGTCACGTCAAAGCAGATATCGACGGCCAAGAACGGCGTGACCTATCTCTCCCTCAAGCTCGCAGACAAGACCGGCGAGATCGACGGCAGGCTGTGGGACAACGCCGATGAGGTTGCCGGAAAATTTGAACGCGAGGATTTTGTCCGCATCCGGGGCATGGCCTCGAATTACCAGGGATCGATGCAGATCAAGATGAAAACTCTCGAGAAGGTCGACGATTCCAAGGTGGATATCGCCAACTTTCTCGAATGTTCTCCGCGCAATCCCGACGAGATGGTCAATGAACTGAAAGCAATTGCCGCGTCTTTGTCCAACGAACACC
>JAJXTW010000276.1 GCA_021783455.1 Nitrospirota bacterium
CAATCAGATACACGAGAAGCCCGATCACCATGCCCACGCCCGCGGCTGCAAAGCCCCAGTGGAACCCGATTTTCTCGCCCAGGGTCCCGCACACGAGCGGGGAAAAGAACGCGCCGAGATTGATGCCCATGTAGAACAGGCTGAACGCCCGGTCGCGGCGATGGTCGTTGGGCGGATACAGCGCCCCGACCTGGGTCGAGATATTCGGCTTAAAGGCGCCGTTCCCGAGGATAAGGAAAAGGAGGGCCGGGAAAAACAGGCCCGGTGCGGCCATCAAAAAATGTCCGATGGCCATGAGCGCCGCTCCCAGGATCACGGTTTTGCGCTGGCCAAGGACCCGGTCCGCGAGCATGCCGCCGAAGAGCGGGGTGAAATAGACAAACCCGGTATAGAGCCCGTAGATCTCCGACGATCGTTCCTGCGTGAACTGCAGGTGCTTGATCATGTAGTAGACTAAAAGCGACCGCATCCCGTAGTAGGAAAATCTCTCCCACATTTCCGTAAAAAAGAGGACATACAAACCAGGGGGATGTCTTTGGGTTTTCGTCAAAAGCATAAAATGTATTTTGTCGTGAACGGCGCAGTTGACAGCGGTTCTCCGAACGAAACAAGTATATCCGTTTCCGGGATAAAAAGAAAGATCGATGCACGGAAAGATACGGGTGCGGCAATGCGAGTGCAGGGCGCGGCTCCGCGTGAGACAAGACTTCTTTCTAAAATGCTCGTACTTTTGTCGCATTGATATTTTTTCGGGCAGTGCTATCTTTTAATCAGAAGATCTGAGAATCAGGAGCTCACTGCTCTCAATTGTGAAGAAAGGAGATGCGGACATGAAAATAAAGAAAATCGGCATAGTCGGTTCAGGTAATATCGGAGGAACTCTCGGAATTCTGCTCGCACAGGCAGGATACGAGGTCTTCTATAGCTCAAGACATCCCGACACTCTCAAAGACCTTGTCAGGACCGCCGGTCCCAAAACCCGCGCCGGGACCGTCGCAGACGCGATCGCATTCGGAGACGTGATCGTGTTGTCGCTTCCCTTGATGGCCGTGCCGGAGCTCGACGCGAAAACAAGGGATGCCCTGAAGGGCAAGATCGTGATCGACACGTCGAATCCTTATCCTGAGAGAGACGGGAAGATTGCGGAAGAGGCAAGAAAGGAACAAGGCGGCATGGGGTTTTTTGTGGCCCGTCTTCTGCCGGGTGCAAGAATCGTGAGAGCGTTCAACACGGTATATTTTGCAGACCTGAAAAAAACAAAGAACAGCAAAGGCGAAAAAATCGGGATTCCGCTGGCCGGCGACGACCAGGAAGGATTGCAGGCTGCCTCTGAGCTTGTGGAGCATGCGGGACTCGACCCTGTTGTCGTAGGAGGCCTGAGCTCGTCAAAATTGTTCGATGTGGGGACCGCCGTGTATGCAACGAGCGCATCGGCAAAAGAGATCAAAGAGAAGCTGCACCTGAAACCTGCAGGATCAAAACGGGCGGCTTAAGTTGAAGCTGCGGCACGGGCAATGAGGATGCAGGCCCGATGAGAAACAAAAGCTGAATTGTAAAGGGAGGTGCCATGAACAGGATAGAAAAAAAAGAGACCGCTCCCGAAGCTGCCAGGTTGTTTGAACAGGAAGTTCTTGAATTGAAACCGGACATCCCCCGCAAAGAGCTGTGCGACATGGTTGACGAGTATATTTATTATCAAACCGACGGCATGAGCAAGGAAGAAGCCCATGCGATAGTCGATATAACCTGCAGGTTGGCTTTGAAGGAGACCGAGCGGCGTTCACTCTTTGCGCGCTAAACGCTGTCTGCTTATCGGTCTTTAAAAGAAGACCGGTAAAAAACGCGAAGGGACCAGGGTCCCTTCGCGTTTCAGAATATTACTTCGCTGTTTCGCCGCCGTACCGTTGATTGTAGAACTTCTGGATGTTCTGGAGCTGTTCCTTGCTTATGCCATTAATATACCAATCGTGCCGCTCGTTGGGCTCGATATATTTTTTGGTAAGCTCGGCGTAGAGCTCCGGACCCGCCGCTTCTTTCACTTCGGGCAGGAATTCCGTGTAGAAGTTTTTGGCCACCTCGTAGATGCCGTGCCACCAGGCATAGTCCGGGCCCATCATGGCCGCCCCGTGGCGCGCGCGCCTGCCTTCATGGTGCCACATTTCAAAATAGGTCCATTCCAGCTTGTTCGAATAGTCGTTCGCTTTGAGCTTGCCCTTGTCGATCAGCGCCTGCCGGATCTGCGTTGCCGGGATGGCGAACTTATTGTTGTAGAAGTTCACGAAGTTGTCGTACTGGGTATAGAAGTTGTCCACGAACGGAGCCGAGTGGCAGCTGCTGCACACGTCTTTCATCCTCGCACGCCGCTGGTCCGCGTTCTCCAGTTTTTTCGAGATGGGGGGCCGGAGCGTCCAGCTGATCCGGGCGCCCACGTCGTGGGTCACCGGCTGGTTCGGGGTGGCGCCCATGTGGCAGGTGGCGCAGGTCGGCGCGGCGGTATAGTCCTTGCCCACGACCCACGAATCCTTGTTCATGTTCATGCGGCCCTTGTTCGCCTCGTACAGGATGCCGTGCTTGGACTCCTGGTAGATCTCGATCTGCGGATGGTCCGGGCCGAGATGGCACTTGCCGCAGGTCTGGGGCTCGCGCGCCTGGGCCTTCGAGAACGCATGCCGCGTGTGGCAGGCGGTGCAGGAGCCGTGGGACCCGTCGGGGTTGATCCTGCCGATGCCGGTGTTCGGCCAGGTCATGGGGTCAAGCTGTCCGTTGGCCAGGAACTTCGGCACGCCGCCGTGGCACTGTCTGCATCCCACCGTGACCGCCTCGGGGCCGCCCACGACTTCACCGAGGTAATTGTCCAGGGAGTTCAGGACGTCCTGCGCCTGCGCGTGATGGCTTTCGGTCATTTCCTTTACTTCCTTGGGATGGCACTGGTTGCAGTCCTTGGGGGACACGAGCACGTGGATGGTGTACCCATTGTGCTCCAGAGCGCCCGGGGCCCCCTTTGCCGACTTGTGGCAGGTGTAACAATCGACACCCTTCGTCGCATGCCTGCTCAACCGCCATTCCTGCACGAGCGAGGGCGACTGCGCTTCGTGGCAGCCGATGCACGTCTGCGCTTCTTTTGAAACCTTCACCTTCGTCTTTGCCGCCTCGCTCGTTGCTGCCATGAGTGAGAGCGCAATGCTGAAGAATACTGTTGCGAGTATCATAAAAACGCTCTTTGCCTTCATGCCCTGATTCCTCCTTTTGATTAAGAATAAACATGCCTCGTCATCTCCTGACCGCAGGCCTCTATCGGCAACAATGGAGGATTTTAGCAAACATCATATTTGACGGGGTATGATGTGGGTCATAAGGTCTTCGTGGACAATCGGCATGTTGCCGGCTTCCCGGGAAAGCAGGGAGGGGCCCGGGTTTATCGTCGCGCAGATGAGGTCCGCGAATAAAAAAAGGCCGCTGAGATTACCTCAGCGGCCTTCGGTTTGCAACATTCC
>JAJXTW010000277.1 GCA_021783455.1 Nitrospirota bacterium
AATGGGGCCGCTTCTGGCCGCGTGGATCATCATCCCCCGGGGGCAGGGGAGCGTGGCATGGTTTTCGCTCGCGGCCCTGCTCGCCATTTCCGTATTGTGGCAGGTCGGCGGCTGGTACAAAAGGCGCCAGGCCGTCATGGGCCGCCGGGCATCGTCTCACCTGGGACTGCACCCGGTTCTGCCCACGCGCACGGTCGTGCTGTCCTTGCTGATCTTGATGGTCCTGATCTTCTCGAAGTATTTTTATCTCGCGAGTCTCAGCAGCTATTATATCTTCTACCTGATGCACAAGTTCAACATCTCCGTCCAGTCGGCCCAGGTGCATCTGTTCGTGTTCCTGTTCGCCGTGGCGCTGGGCACGATCTTCGGCGGTCCTTTGGGCGACCGGATCGGCAGAAAGCGCGTGATCTGGCTTTCTATCCTGGGCGCGGCTCCCTTTGCCCTTGCCCTGCCTTACGCAAACCTGGCATGGACGGGCGTCCTCTCATTCATCATCGGCCTCATCCTTGCTTCAGCTTTTTCAGCCATCCTCGTGTTCGCGCAGGAATTGGTCCCGGGCAAGGTCGGCACCGTGTCCGGTTTTTTCTTCGGCTTTGCCTTCGGCATGGGCGGGATCGGCGCTGCGGTGCTCGGGAAGGTGGCGGACCAACGCGGCATCGAATTCGTGTACCACCTGTGCTCCTATCTTCCCCTGCTTGGTGCGCTGACGGCGTTTTTGCCTGATCTCGGGCGACGTTCCGGCCAGGCCGCGCCAACGAGCGGCCCTCGCTAGGGAAACGCCGGCTTCCATCTTGCTTTTTCTCTCCTCCTGGTCTATGTTTGAATCAAAGGAACAACGACCATGTCTTCCTCTGCTCTCTCATTATTCCATCCGCTGATCCAATCGTGGTTCTCGGAAAAAGTCGGGACCCCGACCGACGTGCAGGAGAAAGCCTGGCCCGAGATCGCGAAAGGCCGCCATGTGCTCGTGACCGCTCCCACGGGCTGCGGCAAAACTTTGGCCGCTTTTCTCTGGAGCATCAACCAGCTTGTTTCGGGCGCCTGGACTCCCGGCAAAGTCCGCGTTCTGTACATCTCGCCGCTCAAAGCACTGAACAACGACGTCCAGCGAAATTTACTCAAGCCTCTGGCAGAATTGCGCGAATATTTTGTTGGTGCCGGATCGCCTTTCCCGGAAATAATTGTGATGACCCGGAGCGGGGACACGCCGGGAGAGGAGCGGCGCAGAATGATCAGGCGGCCGCCCGAAATCCTGATCACCACCCCGGAGTCGCTGAACCTTCTTCTCACTTCCCGAAGCGGGCGCAGCATGCTTACGGGTATCGTCACGGTGATCCTCGATGAGATCCACGCGGTCGTGGGGACCAAGCGCGGGACCCACCTCATCACTGCCGTGGACCGGCTTGTTCCTCTGTGCGGCGAATTTCAGCGCATTGCACTTTCGGCAACAGTCAATCCCGCGGAACGGGTCGCCGGATTTGTGGGCGGGTTCACGAAGATCGGGAAGGGCAAGGACAGCTATTTCGAAAAGCGTCCCATAAAGATCATCCAGTCCCGCCAGGCCAAGGCCTACGAGCTCGTGGTCTCGTTCCCGCCTGATGCACGGGAGAAGATGGTGGATGATTCCTGGTGGCCAGCGTTAATCGATGCCTTTAAGAAGATCATCAACGAGCACCGCTCGACGCTTCTGTTCGCAAACAGCAGGAGGACCACGGAGAAGGTGACGAGACTGATTAACGAGGCAGAGGAATCCGAGCTTGCTTATGCCCATCACGGCTCGCTTTCCCGCGAGATCCGTCTTGCTGTTGAGCAGAAGTTGAAGAACGGCGAACTCAAGGCCATTGTTGCCACGAATTCGCTGGAGCTCGGCATCGACATCGGCAGCCTCGACCGGGTGATCATGATCCAGACCCCGCGGTCGGTTTCATCTGCCCTGCAGCGCATCGGCAGGTCGGGCCACTCTGTGGGGGAGAAGAGCCGCGGCATGCTCTTCCCGACCCATGGCCGGGATTTTCTCGAAGCAGCGGTCATGGCCCGCGCCATCCTGGACCAGGACATCGAAGAGATCCATCCTATAGAAGCGCCGCTCGACATCCTGGCACAGATCATCCTGTCGATGTGCTCCATGGAAAAATGGGACATCGACGAGCTTTACGCTTTTTTACAGACCAGCTATCCGTACCGGAATCTGTTGCGTAAACATTTCGACCTCCTGCTCGAAATGCTTTCCGGCAAATACGCGGACAGCCGTTTGCGGGAACTGAAGGCCCGGGTCTCGCTCGACAAGGTGGACAACACGATCCAGGCCCACGGCGAAGTGCCCTACCTTATCTACATGTCAGGCGGGACGATCCCTGAACGCGGCTACTTCGATTTGCGGCTTCAGGACACGCGGGCAAAGATCGGCGAGCTTGACGAGGAGTTCGTGTGGGAGCGGTCTGTGGGCGAGACCTTCACCCTCGGCACCCAGCTCTGGCGGATCGAGAAGATCACGCATAACGACGTCGAAGTCGTGCCAATCCGGTCCACGACGGGCATCTTCCCGTTCTGGAAAGCGGAGCAGCAGGACCGGGATTTTCATTTTTCGGAGCGGATCGGCCTGTTCCTCGAACACGCCGATGGTGTGCTCGACTCTCCCGATTTCCGGAAGGAGTTGCTCGACCGCTATGCCATGGAAGAAGCCGCTGCGGACGAGCTCATCGGGTTTTTAAAACTTCAAAAGGAAGCAATCGGCACAAGCCTTCCGCACCGTCACCATCTTTTGATCGAGCACGTGGAGGAGCCGGGGGGCCGCGGCGATTTCAAGCAGGTGATCCTGCATACCTTCTGGGGAGGAAAGGTGAACCGGCCCTTTGCTCTTGCCCTGGCGCAGGCCTGGGAAGAGAAGAAGCGGGCGCCGCTCCAGTTTATCGAGAACGATGATGCGATCCTGCTTATGCTGCCGCGCGAATTTGAGGTCCATGACCTTTTTTCTTTCCTGACCCCTGAAAACGTCGAGACGTTCCTCAGAAAACGGCTCGAACAGACGGGCTTTTTCGGCGCACGGTTCCGGGAAAATGCCGAGCGGGCGCTCCTGCTCCCGAAGTCCGGCTTCAAGCGGAGAATGCCGCTCTGGGTCATCCGGCTCAGGTCCAAGGAACTGCTTGCAGCAGTACATTCCTACGAAGATTTTCCGATCCTGCTCGAAACATGGCGCACCTGTCTTGAGGACGAGTTCGATCTCCAGCACGTCAAGACGATGATCGAAGAGCTCCAGACAGGAATGGTCCGCGTGAGCGAAACGGTGACCAGGGCAGCCTCGCCTTTTGCCGGAAACCTTGTCTGGAAGCAGACGAACAAGTATATGTACGAGGACGATACGCCGATCCTGGCAAAAGAGTCGGCGCTCCGTCCTGATCTCATCAGGGAACTGCTGTTCTCGTCCCACCTCCGTCCGAAGATTCCTTCTGAGCCTATC
>JAJXTW010000043.1 GCA_021783455.1 Nitrospirota bacterium
TTCTTTTTGTCGGCCCCCGGTTCGGTCCGGTCCAGCAAGAGGTGGTCCAGTTCAACGTCCTCAAGAGAAAACGGAACGCTGTCTTCCAGTTCAAAAGGCAGGGCCTTTTCCACGCGCTTGCGGTCATTGAACGGAAACGTTGCGGTTCGCTGGCTGAACTTGTTGCCGGGGATGGACGAGACGATGCGCGCGCCGGCCCAGTCCCGCGATTTTTCGCGCAGGAGGTCCGCAAGCTCAACGTCCGTGGCAAAGTCCAGGCTGTAGGAGTCGTTGAGCTCCGTCTGGCGCAGGCCCTTATCCACGACAGACACGGCAAGCTTCCCTTTCTCGATTTTCAGTCCGACGATTTTCACAACGCTCTCCAGTAATTAACGGTAAACCCGGAAGCCGACCGGGTGATGACAGCCTCGATCTGTTTCGTGTATCCTCCCACTGTTGCAAAGGAATTCACCTTGAACACGTTGCTGGTCGTGGTCAGCTGAGACGAAGCCAGGGTGTTCGCAGGACCGAGAAAATCGGCCACTTCCGCGCCGGTCTTGAACGGCTCGCGGTTCCTCCGTTCCAGGATCATCTGGGCCATGCCGGAGCTCACACCGACGCTCTCCAAAACATCGGCGGAGGCTGTATTGATGTTAATCTGCGTCACGGGGGCCAGCGTCAGCGCGTCCGACACTTTCCGGAAATCTTCGTCGCTCAGGAACTGATGGAGTTCCGTGAGCAGGTAGAACCTTCTCTTTTCCTCGATCATCCACGCGCTGATGCGGTCGAGAATTTCCTGGTTGACGTCGCGATTGGTAAAAAGAATGACCAGGCGGTTGTACGTATCGTTCCCCTTGATCACGTTGGTGATGTTGATCTTCCCGCTCTCGTCCTCCCACCTCACCCGAAGCGTCGTATCGCTGCTGCCCGTCGTGATGGGCACGACCTGCCAGTCCAGTTGCTCGATATTGTCCTGCAGCTTCCCCTTTTTGAGGTTATCGCCGAGGAGCAAGCCCGCAAAGGTCACGCCTGAGCGGGCCAGGTAGTACGCGCGCTGGCTGTCGCGAAAGTTCACCGTCGCGCGCAGACTTATCCTCGTGCCGTAGGCGAACTCGAAAATGAGCGCGATGAGCAGCGCCGTGACCAGGAGCACGATGATAAGCGCAACGCCGCGTTCATTGCGCGTTCTGCGATGTTCATTCCGCATTACCGCCCCACGTCCACCTGAGTCATATACGCCGAACCGTCATCGAGCAAGAGAGAGATCTCGACAATATTCGGCAATTTCTGGCTGCTTCTGCTGTCCCATTCGTCCTGCCACGAAGAGCCGTTGTAATACCGGAACTGAAGGCTTTTCACGCGGTCGGTCATCTCGTACTCGACGCCGCCTTCGAGCGCGGGCGCGTCCGCGCTCAATATACGCTTTTCCCTGCGCATCAGAAGGGACCCGGATCCGTCGGGTTTTTCCTTGAAGTAGTAGCCCACTTCCCACAGGTCCGTCTCTTTCGTATCAGGCGTGCGCCAGTTCGTCAGCGTCGTCAGGTAAAGACCGTCGTTCCGTTTTGTTTCATCGCCGGTGTCGGGTTGCACCTTCTTGCCGTAAAAAATAGTCGTGACCGCTGGGTAATTCATGCCCTGATTGACATAGGCATTCGCTATGTCGTTCGAAAGCTTCGCAATCAGCGTGCGCGCCAGGTCCGTGGTGTCCCGGAGTTCCTCGGCCTGATCAACGTTCCTGCTGGCCGTAAAAAAACTGCTGTAGATCACCGTGACGATTCCCGCCATGATGGCCGTCGCGATGAGCACTTCAAGGAGCGTAAAGCCTTTCGAATGCGGATTGCTACTCATAGCTCACCAGCTCCACCGACTCCTGGCGCGTCCCCTCTTTCCAAAGGACAGCGATCCGTACTTCCATGATATCGATGAGCGGCGTGGGGGTGATCGTCTTTTTCCAGGAGTAATCCTTGAATTCCTCCTCGGGAAACGCTCCTTCGTCTTCCCCGGGCAGGCGCGGTTTGACCATGGTCGCTTCCACCATCGCCCGCTTTGCCAGCATCGTGGCTGTGGTCATGTGCTGCATCAACGACACGTCCTGCATACTGCTGTTCTTCAGCCCCAGGAGCGTGACCAGCACCATGGCCATGATCGCCACCGCGACCATTACTTCGAGGAGGGTGAAACCACTTACGTTCAGAGTGAATCTTTTTTCCGCGCTCGGGAGTGTATTTATTCCATGACGTTCTCTGCATCCTCTGCGGTAAAACATTACTGTTCCTCAATATAACCGTCGCGGAGCTCGGTAGTGCCCATGAGCGGGTTCACGATAAGCGTAAAATCCTTGGAATCCCCGTCCCGCAGATGGATCAAGGCGGGTTCCACCCAGCCGTCAGGCGTGAACTGGATGAAGGGATCGTCGGGATGGCTGGCGACGTGGACATCGCGCAGCGTCGTCTGGCCGGACAAACTCCCCTCGGTCCCGACCACAGACTGCACCCGAAGGAACTCCACGGTCTGATCGCTCGTCTGGGCCATGACCTCGGCCCAGTAGCGCCCGCCCTGCACATCGAATCTGAGCCGGTAGACCGCTTTCTTCGCCTGCGATTCGTCCCGGAGGAAGCGGATCATGCCGGTCAGGTGTCTGGCGCTCCGCTTGAGGTTCGCCTCGCCGAGCTCGCCCAGCCGGGGAATGACCAACGAGAGCATGACGCCGAGAATCACGATGATGACCATCAGCTCAATGAGCGTAAAACCCTGCGTGGTTTTTCTTACGAGCCCCATGCCCCTGCCCCATGACCCTTCCTACTTACTGCATCTTCCAGCTTTCGATGTCCGCGTTGTTGCCTTCGCCGCCGGGCTCTCCGTCAGCCCCGTACGAAATGATCTCGTACTCCCTGTTCTCGCTTCCCGGGGCAATGTAGACGTAATCCTTGCCCCAGGGGTCCTTCGGGATACGGGCGGGCTTCAGGTAGCCGCCGTCGCGCCATTTATCGGGGATGCGGCCGGTTTCCGGCTTTTTGATCAGTGCGTCGAGCCCCTGGTCCGTGGTGGGGTAGAATCCGTTGTCTAGCTTGAACATATCCAGTGCCCCCTCAAGGTCGCGTATCTGCGTCATGGCGATCTTGACCTTCGCTTTTTCTTCCTGGCCGAGGAATTTAGGAAGAACAAGACCGGCGAGCAGCCCCAGAATAATGATGACCACCATGATTTCAATAAGGGTGAAGCCTTTTTGATTCTTCATAAGAGAAAACCTCCTTAAAGCAGTATGTAACCACGGATAAACACGGTTAAAGACAAAAATATTTTATCCCGCGTTTGATTCTAACCGTGTTCATCCGTGGTTATAAAATCGTTTTACTGCGCTCCCGAGCTCATCTGGAGCATCGGCAGCATAATGGCGATCACGACGAAGCCGATGATCAGTCCCATGACCAGGATAATGACCGGCTCCATCAGCGCCATGAGCCCCGTAAGGCGCGTTTCAACGGTGCGGTCGAAAGAATCGGATATCTTGAGCAGCATTTTTTCCAGCTCTCCGCTCTTCTCTCCCACGGCGACCATCTGCACGACGACCGGCGGGAACAGGCCGCTCCTCTTGAGCGGATCGGCGATGGGTTCGCCCTCGCGGACGTTTTCACGCGCCTGCTGTATGGCATTCGCGAGCACCGTGTTGCCGATCACGTTCTTGACGATATCGAGCGCCGTCAGGGTCGGCACGCCGCTCTCCAGCAGCGTTCCGAGCGTGCGCGTGAACCTCGATACCGCGATCATCCTGATGAGGCCGCCGAAGACCGGCATGTGGAGGAGCCGGGCATCGATGTTTTCCCTGCCCGCCTGCGTCCGCGCGTACCGCCGGAAGTAGTACACTCCGCCGGCAACGGCCAGAATAAGCGCCCACCAAAACGTCGACAGGAACCGCACGATGCCGAGCAGCACCAGCGTGATCAACGGGAGCTGCTGTTTCATGTCCGCGAACATGCCGACGACGCGGGGCATCACAAAGCTGAAGATGAAAAAAAGCATGCTTATTCCGATCACCGTCATGAACGCGGGATAGGCCAGCGCGGCGGAGATCCTGCCCCGGAACCTCACCTGCTCATCGAGAAAATCCGCAAGCCGGTCGAGGGTGATTTCCAGGGTTCCGCTCGATTCGCCCGCGGTGACCATGTTTACATAGAGCTGCGAAAAAGCTTTCGGGTTGCTCTTGAGCGCGTCGGCAAGCGATGCGCCTTCGCGCACGCTGTCGCGCACGGAGGACAGCGCCCCCTTGAGGGCCTCGGTCTCTTCCTGCTCAACGAGCACGGACAGCGCGTCCATCAGGGGGAGGCCGGAAGACAGGAGCGTCGCGAGCTGGCGCGTGGTGTTCGCAAGGTCGCTGAGCTTCACCCGGCTGCCGAAGGAGAAGGAAAGGTTCCCCCGCCGCGCGGCGCTCATGGACGAGCCTTCGCGGATCTCGAGAACGATCACGCCCTCTTTTTTCAGCTTCGTCTTGACGGCCTTCAGCCCCTCGCCGTCCTGGACGCCCGAGACCTTTTTCCCTGCGGCGGTAACGCCTTTATATTCGAATACGGGCATAGGATCAGAATACAGAAGACAGACTGGCAGAAGTCGGACAAAAGCACGGTTCGTTCGTTTTTTGGTTCAGTCTGTCCTCTGTCATCTGCGCTCTGTCCTCTCTCACGATTCTTTCTGCGTCACGCGCACGACTTCGTCCACGGACGTGATGCCGGCGAGCACGCGGGCCGCGCCGTCCTGGCGAAGCGTACGCATGCCCCGTTCCATAGCCAGCGCTTTTATCGTCGTTGCGTCGGTGTTTTTCATAATCAGCTGCCGCATTTCGTCGTCCACGTTGAGGAGTTCGTAAATCGCGCTCCTGCCGAGATAGCCGGTGTTAAAGCAGGCATCGCAGCCTTTTGCCCGGTACACGGTGGCGCCCCCCGCGCCGGTCTTGATCTCGAGTTCGGAGATCTCGCCCGGCGTCATCTGGTAAGGCTCCCGGCACTCTTTGCAGAGCACGCGCACCAGCCGCTGAGCGAGGATGCCGATGACCGAGGAGGAAATGAGGAACGGCTCGATCTTCATGTCCAGAAGCCTGGTGACCGCGCCGGCCGCGTCGTTCGTGTGGAGCGTGGAAAACACGAGGTGGCCGGTAAGCGCAGCCTGGATCGCGATCTCGGCGGTCTCCGAGTCGCGGATCTCGCCCACGAGGATCACGTCCGGGTCCTGCCGGAGGACGGAGCGGAGTCCCGCGGCGAAGGTCAGCTGGATCTTGGCGTTCACCTGGATCTGGCCGATGCCCTTCAGCTGGTACTCGATCGGGTCTTCGATCGTAATGATGTTCTTGTCCGGCGAATTGATCTTCGAAAGCGACGCATAGAGGGTCGTGGTTTTCCCGCTGCCCGTGGGGCCGGTCACGAGAACAATTCCGTGGGGCCGCACGATCATGTCGTTGAATCGCGTCAGGGTATCCCCGGTAAAACCGATCTGGTCGAGCGGCAGGAGGGCGCTCTCGCGGTACAGGAGACGCAGCACGATGCGCTCGCCGAACGCCGTGGGCACGATGGATACGCGGATGTCGACGTCCCTGCCGCCGATCTTGATGCGCATGCCGCCGTCCTGGGGCAGCCGCTTCTCGGCGATATTGAGGCCGGACATGATCTTGACGCGCGACGCGATGCTGGCCTGGTACCGTTTCTGGATCGTCAGGATGTTGTACAGAATGCCGTCGATGCGGAACCGCGCGATCATCTCTTTTTCAAAAGGTTCTATATGGATGTCGCTTGCCCGTTCGCGGATGGCCTGGGACAGAAGCGAGTTCACGAGACGGATGATCGGGGCGTCGTCGGTGACTTCAAGCAGGTCCGTCGGCTCGTCGAGTTCAGCGGCAAGAAAGGAAAGGTCTTCCTCTTCCATCTCCTGCACGGTCTCCTCCGCCTTGTTCATATCCTCGCTGTGAAGACGGTTTAAGGTATCGAGGATCTTTTCCGAGGAGGCAAGACACAGGGTAATATCGGAACCGAGCAGCGCGGCAAGATCATCGAGCGTGGAAAGGTTGAGCGGCTCCGACGTGGCCGCGAGGATCGTGCCGTTATCGCGCCGAAGCGGCAGGACCACGGCTTTTTTCGCATACGTGATGGGCAGTTTCAGCGCGAGTTCCCGGTCGATGTCGCCCAGCTCTGCTTGGTAGGGAAGGCCGAGCTGCCGGCCGAGCGCTTTGAGTACGTCTTCCTCCGTCACGAAGTTGAGGCGCATCAGGAGCGTACCGAGCCGGCCCCCCCGTTTTTTCTGGAGGTCGAGCACTTTCTTAAGCCGCTCCGAAGAAAGCCCGGACTCAACGAGTATCTCGCCGAGTAAGAGTCTCACCGCGCTCCCTCTTTCGGGGTCCCCGCAGGCGCGGGAAGCTGCGTCGTCGGCGTTGGAGATGTTGAAGGCACGGCATCGGACTTTAACTCGAAGAGGGGCTGCGTCTCGGGCACTTCCTTGACCGGCCCGACGTTAGCGGGAGCGGTGGTCACGGCGCTCGACTTCAGCTCCGATGCAGACTTTTCCGTCGCCGTTGCCGGTGCGGCGTTCGCAGGCGCCGTGGTAACTGCGTTCGATTTCATTTCCGATGCCGGCATTTCTTCAGCCTTGACCGGCGCCGTTGTTGACGGTTGTCCTGCTTTTTCGCTTGTTTTCGGCGAAAGAATGGCGGGCTCGGAGCTCTTTTTCTCGATGCGGTACTCTTTACGGAAATCCTCAAGCGTATTGTTTTTCCGCTTTGTCAGATCGGCGGCCTCGCCCTCGTTCTTGATAATGTAGGGAGTGATAAATATCATGAGGTTCGTCTTCTCAACCTTGGTCGTCTTGGACTTGAAGAACCAGCCCAGAATGGGGATATCGCCAAGGAATGGCACCTTCGACGTCGACGAGGTAACATTGTCGCGGATCAGGCCGCCGATGACCATGGTCTGGCGGTCCTTTACCATCACCGTGGTGCTTGCCGAGCGCTTGCTGGTGCTGGGGCCCACGATGTTCGGGTTTAGCCCGGGGGTTTGCGTTATATCGGAAATTTCCTGATAGACCTCGAGGCGCACATTGTCGTCTGAGGCGATCTGGGGCGTAAGTTTCAGGGTGATGCCCACGTCTCTCCGGTCGATCTGGGTGAAAAGGCTGCCTGCTGTTGCCGCGGTCTGGCTCTGGCCGGTCACAAAGGGAATGTTCTCGCCCACCATGATCTCGGCCTTTTGGTTGTCCATGGTGAGGATGTTGGGCGTCGAGAGCACGTTCACGTCGCCGTCGGTCTCGAGCGCGTGGAGGAGAGCGCCGATATTCAAATACTCAACGCCATTATACTTGAACGTCCCTTTCACGGCGCCTACGGCCAGGCCGTTCATTGACGCGAGAGCCGCGGGTCCGCCGGCCACCACGCTGCCAATGGTTCCGAAATTTGTCCCGCCGATCGTGCTCACATTGGTGCTGCCTTCAAGCTGGTTCAGGTTTGCCGCCTGGAACTCGAACCCGAGGTCACGCTGCTTTGCCAGGCTCATCTCGATAATGGCGACCTCAACATAAACCTGGCGGCGTCTGATGTCCAGCTTCTGGATGACGTCCTTCACGGTCTCATAATCGCCCGGCGAAGCGACAATGATGAGAGAATTCGTCGCTTTGTCCGAACTGATGTTGACCGGACCTTCGAGGATCGTGGAAGGGCTGACCGGCGCCATCCCGCCCGCCGGCGGCACGGGAAGCCGCGACACAAGCGCCTGCATCAGCTTGCCCATGTCTTCCGAGTTCGCGTTCTTAAGGTAGTAGACGTTGATCTTTCCTTTCCCTTCCGGCGCGGCCACATCCATGACATGGAGAAGGCTCTCGATCCTTCTGATATTGGACACCGAATCGGTGATGATGATGGAGTTCGTCGTGGGATAAGCGATGATGGTGCCGTCTTTGGTAATGAGCGGGGCTAACGTCCGGACGATCTCCTGGGGGTTTACGTAGTTCAGCCGGATAAGCTTGGTCACGTACCCCTCACCCTGCATGTGGTCGTCCTCGAACACTTTGAGGCCGCTCTGACGCGCCATTGCCGCGGGAATGATCCGGGTGACCTTGCCGTCTTCGATTGCGGTGAACCCTTTTATTTCGAGAGCGGAGAGGAAGACCTGATAAGCTTCGTCGGGCGATATTTTCTTCGGCGTCATGATCGTAACTTTGCCGGTCACGCGCTCATCAAGCAGGAAGTTTCGGTGGGTCAGTTCGCTCATTACTTTCACCAGAGCGCTGATGTCGATATTCGTGAAGTTCAGGGTTACAAAGTCGTCGTTGGCTTTGACGTTTTTCGCATCGGTCCTGCCGGAAGAGGCGGAGGGAGTCGGTGCCGTTTCTTGTGCGAATACCGCTGGCGCGTTCACGAGCCCTATTACGAGCACCAGAGCTACAGTTTTTTTCACTCTTGTCCTCCCGGCAACAGATATGGATACATCATGAAGATAATAAAATATCAAAATCCAAATCGCAAATCCGGCCAAGGAACTCATCCTCTCAACAAATGCCCGATTTGTTATTTGGATTTTGGTTGAAGCTGGAAGCTGGTCTTGGAACCTTTATCAGTTCACCGTATATCGTACGACAGCGTCTGGTGCTGGCCGCCCCGGATCAGATCAATGGAGATGCTCCGTTCGTTCTTGAGCCCCTGATAGAGCTGAAAAAATTTCCCCGGATCGTCAACGTCCTGCGAATTGACCTTCTGGATAACGTCGCCGTTCTGGAGCCCGATCTTTTCGTAGATGCTGCCGGGAACGATCTCGCTGATCTTGAACCCTATCGTTTTCCCCTGCTCCTGGTAGGGCAAGGCCCTCGCCTGGGTCAGGATCTGGCCCATGTTCTCGGTGCTCGCGAGAATTTCCTTCTGGTCCACGGCAAATTTGCCGTTTCCAAGCTTCTGCACGCCGGCGCCCGGGTTCGGGCCGGGCTTCTGCATGGACACGATCTTGGTATCATCGACAATTTCCACGGGGACAGTCGAGCCGTCAGCTCTTTTGATGAGGACCTTGTCGCGCATCACCTGCACAATGGCCGATCCGTCGGGCAGTTTCTGGTTCATGCGGTAGAAAGCCTGGCCCGTGCTGTCCTCCAGCACGGCTCCGGCAAATTGCTCGCCTTCCACCGTGCCGATGAGTTTGTACGATACGGATTGCACCGCTGCAGGGGCGCTCGACGGGCCCTTGCCTTCACCGAAGAGACCGCGGTCCAGAATGGAAGAATACTCGCTCAGTTCACGGCGCGGCTGGAGTGCGGTATTGTTGCGTTCCAGGGGTGTCGTATACGTCGGCGCTGCTTCGAGGCTCCTGCCGATCATCGCATCCACGGTATCGGCGAGAAAATACGCGGAAATCGTGAGAAGCGCCATAAGGACCAGTGTATACAGTGTTTTTTCTTTCATGACTTAAGTAGGAGAACGCTCTTATCTCACCAAATCCATTGGAAATTATACTCTTTACCCTCCCCATTGTCAATTATTAACGGGTTGACAAGGGAACGACGCGCGACTGGTTGACTCCGTCGCAGCAAAAACAATGCTGCCGCTTTTGCCGGCCCTATTTTCCGAAAAAACGTTCATAGAATTTCCCGGCCCGGTTCCGGTAGGCGCTGTAGATTCTTTCCGAATCCGCTGCTACGGCCGCAAAATCTACTCCCTTCTCAGGGGAAAGCCAGGCATGAACGATGGCCGGGGTGACCTCGATATGAAACTGCAGTCCATAGACGCCGTTTCCGTAGCTGAACGCCTGATTCGGGTAGAGGTCAGACGACGCCAGCCGCACGGCCCCCTGGGGCAGATCGAAGGTATCGCCATGCCATTGGAAAACCTGGGCAACGCTTCTATCGGGCAGCGCAAGCATCGACAGGAGGGGATCTCGCGCTCCTTCCGGCGTGAGCGCCACCTCATACCACCCGATCTCCTTGCTCGTCCCCGGATAGACCCTGGCGCCGAGCACGTGGGCCAGCATCTGCGCGCCGAGGCACACGCCGAGAACGCGTTTGTTCGCCTTGATCGCCGCACTGACAAGCTGCGCTTCGCCCGGGAGGTAGGGATGACGGTCCATCTCGTAGATGGCCATGGGGCCGCCCATGATGACCACATGGGTAACGGAGTCCAGGTCGGGCGCTTGCTCGCCGATGCTCAGATCGACGATGGTGTACGGCACTGAGGCGGAGCGAAGATGGTCCTCGATGGTTCCCGGGCCTTCGCTGAAGACATTCTTTATGATAAGGACATGCATGTGAAGACCTCTTTTTTATTCTTCTTCCTTCTTCGTAAAAAAGAGAAACGCCATGGTCGGCCTCTTGGACGATACGGAATTGACGAACTGGATGCTTTCGAACACATATCCCGTCCCTGTCCAGGTATTGAGGATCCGCTCGATCTCTTCGTCCGTCACAATGCTCGTTTCAACGACCTTGTATGGCATGACGTATTATAATTGAGAACGAATGTTTTTTCAACGACTATGATGATCGATAAATCAAATTCTTGTTGCTATTCATGAGCATAGGCCATATAATCTGCGCATGCCCACAGGAAAAAAAGGAACTTTTACCGGGCTGGACATGCTGGAGAAGCAGTGGCCCAGGGACATGAAGGGGGCCCGCGCCGGGCTTGTGGTCCATCCGGCATCGGTGAACCGCAGCCTCGAACATGCCGCATCAATCCTCGGAAAATCGAAAAAATTCCGGCTCACGACGCTCTTCGGGCCTCAGCACGGCATTTTCGGCCAGACGCAGGACAATATGGTCGAGTGGGAGGGTTTCCGCGATCCAACGAGCGGCTTGCCGGTTTACAGCCTCTACGGCGCAACACGCAAACCCCGGACGGACATGCTCGCGGACATCGACGTCCTGGTTGTTGATTTGCAGGACGTGGGCAGCCGGTACTACACCTTCATCTGGACGCTGGAACTCTGCATGCAGGCCTGCAAAGAGGCAGGCAAGGCCGTCGTTGTGCTCGACCGGCCGAACCCGATCAACGGGCTCACGGTCGAGGGTCCGATGCTCAATCCGGAATACGCGTCCTTCGTGGGTCTGCGGCCGCTTCCCGTGCGCCACGGCATGACCATCGGCGAGGTCGGCGCGTACCTCGCTGATACCTTCCATCCCGGCCTTGATTATCGCGTCATCCCCATGCCGGGGTGGAAGCGGAAGATATGGTTCGATCAAACAGGCCTGCCCTGGGTCATGCCGTCGCCCAATATGCCCACGCTCGATACCGCCCTTGTGTATCCCGGCATGTGCCTCTTCGAGGCCACGAACGTGTCCGAGGGCCGGGGCACGACAAGGCCCTTTGAGATCTTCGGCGCCCCCTTTATCCATGCGGAGACAATCGTGAAGGCGCTCCGGGAATTCAGACTGCCGGGCGTGGCGTTCCGGCCGCTTTCTTTCCAGCCCGCGTTCCAGAAGCACGCCGGCCTTCTCTGCAACGGGGCACAGATCCATGTCACGGACCGGGAAAAGTTTAAACCCTTCAAGACCGGCGTCGCGATCCTCAAAGCGATCCACAACACCTATCCCCGCGACTTCAAGTGGAAGGAACCGCCGTACGAGTACGAGGAAATCAATCTTCCGATCGACATCCTGGCCGGAAGCGACCGGTTGCGGAAGGAGATCGAGTTGTGGAAAGACCTGGATGAAATGGAGAAGTGGTGGAGCGCGGAAGCAAAGACATTTGAAAAAACAAGAAAGAGGTACCTGGTGTACAAGTAACGCATGGCGGCGCGGAAAAGGCGGCCGGACGATTTTTTATCCGCAGCCATCCCCGCCCGTCTGGGCTCCAAAAAATCTGAAAAAATTTCCGGCGCTGCATCTGCGATAGAATATCTCTATGCCTCAATTTCCGATTACGATTTTTCTCCCCGCAGCCGGCCTCGGCGAACGGTTGCGACCGATCACGAACCACCTGCCCAAGCCGCTGCTCCCCATCTTCGGCAGGCCGCTGATCGAGATCATCCTGGAACGGGTCACCGCTGTCTGCTCCGGCCCGATCGGCGTCAACCTCCACTACAAGCCGGACCTGATCCGCGCCTGGGCGGATAGCTCGCAGTATGCGGGCCGCATCCGGTTCTTTCCCGAGGACCCGATCCTCGGCACCGGCGGCGGGCTCAAGAACGCGGAAGCTTTCCTGTCAGGCGGTCCTTTCCTCGTACATAACTCCGATATTCTTCTGGATATCGATTTCACGAGACTGATCGAAACCCATCTCGCATCGGGAAACATCGCAACGCTCGTGACGCACAAGCACCCGACGCTCAGCAACGTGGTCGTGGACGATGAGGATCTGGTGCGTGACGTGGAAAACCCCGGCGACTCCCGGCCCGACCTGAACAGGGTCGCGAAAAAAGTAGCCTATACCGGCATTGCCCTGTACTCGCCCGAGATCCTGAACTATCTGCCGATTGGCGTGTCCCACGCAACCGTGGCGTGGATCGATGCGGCAAAAGCAGGGCGCCGGGTGCAGGCGCTGGACTTCACCGGAGCATACTGGAATGACATCGGGACCCCGGTCTCCTACGCCGGGGCGACGCTCGACGCCTTGCGCCGGGAAGGTGAAACAATGTACGTGTCCCCGGCCTGCGGTTGCGGAAAAATCGGGATTGACGGGTACGTCGTGCTGGAAGCGGGAAGCGTGGTCGAGGACAAAGCGCGCCTCAGGAACTGCATTGTCATGCCCGGCGCTCACGTCGCGGGACTATGGGAGAACCGGATCATCGGACCGGATTACAGCATTCCTCTCAAAGAAACAGAGATGCAGCCTTCTGTCCATGCGCGGGAGCAGAAGCAGGTCTCGCTGGCCGACCCCCTCTTCGCCCTCTACTTCGGCATAACAGGGCTCCCGTCGGACGCCGATGAGAACGACCACGCCGACGCGATACTGATCGGCCTCGGCGGATCGGACCGGCGCTACTACCGCGTGCGAAACGGACGAAAAACCGCGGTCTTCATGGAGTGCAGGCCCGATGATGCGGATTACGAGCGGCATCTCCTCTATACGCGGTTCTTCGAAGCCCATGCCGTGCCCGTGCCGGGCCTCATTTCCGTTGATGCGGTAGACAAGTGGGCGCTCTTTGAAGACCTCGGCGATACAAGCCTCTATTCTTACCTGAAGCTTCCGCATGATCATGACCATATTGAAGACATCTACCGCAGCGTCCTCGACATCCTGGTCAAGCTCCATACCCGCGTCACCGAACATGTGCACGAGTGCCCTCCGCTCCAGGCGCGGATCTTTGATTATGATTATTTACGGTGGGAGACGAACTACTTTCTCGAACGGTTTGTTGTTGGATTGAAAAAAAATCCAATGGGCAGGAGACCTTTCCTCGACGGGGAGTTGGACCGTCTTGCGCGAAAAGTGGACGCCTATCCCAAGTCCGTGATCCACCGCGATTTCCAGTGCCAGAACATCATGATCACGCCCGGCGGCATCCCCCACGTCATCGACTTCCAGGGCGCGCGCATGGCGCCCGCTGCCTACGACGTCGCTTCCATCCTCTGGGACCCCTACTTCCGCCTCGATGACAACGTGCGCGCGAAGCTGATCGACTATTACGCAAGCGAAATGAAGAGCGATTCGAAGGGATTCAAAGACGGGGAGTTCTTTGAAAGCCTCATCTCCTGCCGTCTCCAGCGTCACATGCAGGCCCTGGGCGCCTACGGTTTTCTTTCCCACGAAAAGGGGAAGCGCTATTTTCTCAAGCATGTACCCGAAGCGCTCCGCTTGCTCAAAGAAGAGACCGCGTCCGTCAAAAACGAATATCCAGAAATGTACAAGCTGGTGGACACGCTGACGCCTTAAGGCTACAGCCCGCCCTTTGCCTTCAGCGCCTTCTCAACTGCAGCGATCTGTTCGTTAAAGAGCCTGCACTCCTCCTCATACTCAGCGGCCATATTCTGCGCTTTCTCCGCACCAATATGCACCGAGGTCTTCCCGAACGTAAAGGCGTGCATGTCCTCCACATCGCAAAGGTTGTCCTTCAGCCGTTTGAGCTCCACCTTTAGTTCGTCGATGGTCATGTCTTCGATTTTTCCTGCCATAAATTCCAGCTCCTCAGGGATTCTTTATTGCGGAGAACGCTGTTCTCTCTCCATGAAAAAGAATTTACTTTAAACGTTCAAGATAGTCAAGCGCCTCGGCCCGGGTCGTGAGCACGCCCCCTGCCTGGCGCTCTTTGATCTCCTCCAATATTTCACGGAACCGCGGCCCCGGTTGCAGCCCCAGCCTGATCAGGTCATCGCCGGACACAAGCGGCGTTGCCTCGACTTTTAAGAACTTCGAGTAGTAATAATCGAGGACAACAGCCATCGACTTTTCCGTGTTCATGAATTTTTCTTTCGGCATGATCTCGTAGGTTGCGCGGGCGTCAGCCTGCGCGAGAACAAGGCTCTCGGGCAGGGCGTCGCCGAGGTCGCGGCAATACCGGTACAGGGCGTTTCTGCTTGGTCCGCCGGGAGTAGAGAGATTAAAGAGCCGCATATGCTGTTGAATGACCCTGGCAACTGTTTTTTCCGTGTCCCGCGACAATCTGAACCGGCGGCAGACGAAGGCGGCTTTTTCCGCGCCCACGTTATCGTGACCGTGAAACCGGATGCGTCCGTCGGCATCGGTAAACGTGTCCGGCTTCGCCATGTCATGCAGCAGGCAGGCAAAACGAAGCGCTGCCGTGCGGGGCACCGGATGCTCGATATTCTCTTTCAGATGCGCCAGGACTGCGGCGCTATGCACAGGGGATAGGGTTTGCAAATCATCAAGCACACTGTCCACATATCCGGCAGTCTTGATGACGTGGGTCAGAACGTCATGGACATGGTACCTGCCGGGAGCAAAACCCCGGAGCGGCTCCAGTTCGGGCAGAATCTGAGACAACAACCCTAATGAGTCCAGGAGAAGAAGATGTTTTTCGGCATTCCTCTCAGCCAGAATAAGGAAGAACTCGTCCCGCACACGCTCAGGAGAGGGCTTGATAATAAGCTGCGAGCGTTGACGGATCTGATCCGCAGTCTGCGTCTCGATCGAAAATCCGAGG
>JAJXTW010000278.1 GCA_021783455.1 Nitrospirota bacterium
CTCATGCCGGACCGTGGGGAATGGTCCTGGGCTACCTCCACTACAATGACAGCCTGCACATGACGAACGGGATACAGACGCTGCCGCTGAATTTTGATGGGCTCACCCAGCCGGCCGGACCCTTTCCTGGGCTGGACTCCACCTACAATTTTTCCTGGGACATGCTCAAGGCTGGAGTGCTCTACCAGCCCAAACTGACCGAGAACCTTTCTCTTTCCAGCGCGCTCTCGGTTTATCCCTACGTAAACTACGAGGGTGACGGCTACTGGAACCTGCGGACAACCGGCGCCAATGCCTTCCGCTCCCAGTCCCCGAACTTCATTCAAACATCCACGGCGGGATACGGATACGACGCATCGCTGGGCTTGACCTACGTTGTTGGGAAGAACCTGGAACTGACCGCGGGGTACCGGTACTTTTATTTGTATGCGCAAAACGGCACGGACTCTACCTACTTTGCGAATGGAGCAGTATCTCAGGATAGATTGGATTGGGTAACAGTGACCAGGACCGGCGCGTACGCGGGAGCGGTATTCAAATTCTGATTGGCTACAGCCTCGGCAGGGGGTCCGACAGGGTGCCGCCGAGACTGAACTGGTAAAAGCCCTCAGGGTCCTTGTTCTTGATAAGAGAAAAAATCATGGATTGCTCCTGCGCCAGCCGTTCCGACGGTTTGATCTTCACCACAAGGTTGAGCGTGCCGCGCTCGCGAAGCACCAGATCTCCGAGACATTGTATCTTGAGCTCCTTGCCGTTCATTTCCAGCTTCTTGATCGTCAACCGGTCGCCCTTCAGGTCCGCATCAAGCCAGCATTCATCGAAATCCAGGTCCGGGATGGGAAAACCCTTGATCTTCAGGTCCCGGGAGGTCAACCCCTTGAGCCAGATCCTTCCCTTGCCCGTATCGCCGGTCATATCGAAATTACCACCGAGCTTGCCCGAGAGCTTCAGGCCGAGCGACTTCAGAAGCTGATAGGACCCCACGTCCAGCCCGTTCGCGTCGACCGCGACATGCTGAGGGCCGGCGCCCTGCTGCAGCATCACCCGCAAATCGCCGCCGTACGCATCTGCCTTGAGACCCAACCCAAGATTGCCGCGCAGCAGGCTGAAGAGAGAAACTGTCGTGCTGACCGAGGGGCTTTCGAACAAAACCCTGCCTTGTTGGGTGGCAACGACGACATCGGAAAGGTGAAAGATGTTGAAAAACCGCGGCGAGATGTGCGCAATGGTCAGCTCCAGGCCGGCGCGTCGGCTGACCTCCGACTCCAGTTTTGTCTTGACCCGGTCGAAGGGAAAGAGCAGGAAAAGAAAAAGGAGAAAGACTGCTGCGAAGTATGCGGCGTATGAAAGAAACCTGACGAGCTTTTTTTTATCGATCATGTCTTACCCCGCGCTCGAGATGAGGATCGTCGCGTTCAGCAGTTTGGGGTTGTCATAGCGGGGTTTGAACTGGAGCTTCCTGATCCGGAGGGTGTCCTTCTCCAGCAGGTAAATGTAGTTCACAATGTCGTAAAGCGTGATGTTCTCGAGCTTGACCTCGACGATGCTTTCCTTGAAGCCCGCGGTCTCCACGCCCGCTTGCGGTTTCAGCGACACGATCTTGCTGCTCAGGTTCGCCCGTTTCGTGATGTTGTCGATGTCCGTGAGCACGGGCCCGCGCCTGGCCGCTTCCGCCTGGGCCTCCTGGAGCCGCTTCTGGATCTCTGCGTACTCCGATTGGAGCACCTTCATCTCAGCGAGATCTTTCTCCTTCCTCGGGATCAGCTCCCGTTTCCGGGCCAGGTCCGACGTGAGCGGAGACAGCACCAGCGCGTAGAGCAGGATGAGGGCGGCAGCCCCGCCGCCGAAGATGAGGACTTTTTTATCTCTTGCTTCCAGTTTCAAGAATAACTCCTGATGTAACCACGGATGAACACGGTTTAAACAACAAGTCTTTCATAATCTAATTTCGGTCTTGCAAAGTTTACCAGCAACCCAACGCGCAGGCCTGATATTCTCAGGTAATTAAGCAACTGAGCGCGATGGATATCGTCGATTTTCTCGACAGACTTGACTTCTATGATGACCTTGTCCTCAACGACCAAATCAGCATAATATATGCCGACTTCCTTGTCGCGGTAACAAACCCTGAATTCCTGTTGTGGAACGACTTTCTTTTTTTTCAAACTCAAATCCCACGTAAGCGCATTTCCATAGACTTTTTCAAGAAGTCCGCATCCCAAGGCATTATGCACCTTAAAAGCCGCGTCAATTATCTCCTTTGTCAATTCTCTATGAAGAAGTTCCTTCCCGGAAGCCATAAGGTCCTCAGTCTTTTAACCGTGTTTATCCGTGGTTACAAAAACCTCCGCGTTCACATCGCCTGCTTCAGCTTGATCTCGAACCGGAACTTGACTTTGTTGTCCACGCCCATCCGGGTGTCCAGGACCTGCACGTCGGAGAAGGCCCCGCTCTTCAGCAATGCCGCTTTCATCTTATCGATGGACTCGAACGACGCGCACTCGCCCTGGAGCTTCAGCTTATCGTCTTCGAGAAGAAAGTCCTGAAAGACGACCCGCACTTCCTTCGGGATCCCCTCGGTCACGGCCTTCATCACATCGAGCGCGGAGGTGCCCGATCCGAGGACGCCGAACTTTTTTTTCGCTTCGTCGAGCTTCGTCTGGAACTGCCGCACCGGATCGACCGCGGACTTGGAGTCGGGGAAGGTCTGACGGTACATATCCTTGATCTGCCGGTCGAGCTTTCCGTAACTGGACTCGACCAGATAATATTTTACACCGATATTTGCCACGATCAGGACCGCGGCGAACGCCCCGGCAATGATGAGTTTCCGGCGCGCCTTGCGGGCGCCCGTATCCGCCAGCCGGTACGCGAACTCGCCCTTGCGGAAGTTGATCTGGTCGCAGAGCGCGAGGCCGAGGCTCGCCGGATCGACGGGTTTTTTCCCCGCGAAGTCCGGAGTCACCCGCTCGACAACGATCCCCAGCTCCGCAAGCTCGGCGTCGACGCCGTTGTTTTCGGAAAGAAGGTAGGCCTTCTCGATCTGCGTTCCCTGCTCGATCTCGAGCGCCTTTATCGTATGCCTGATCCCGCCCGTGTTGTGCGACGGGGAAAAACTCCTGCAGGCGGTCACGTTGTTGCCGGTCTTGAGGCAGAGGTCGCTGCCGTCGACCAGGATCGCGGCGCCCTCCACGGGGATCAGCTTCGCGATGCAGGAAAGGCCCGCATAGGACGGCAGAATGACCTGCGGGTCCACGCCGGCAGTGCCAAGGAGCTCCAGGTGCTGCCGCAGAACGGTCTTCGGCAGCATGATCCCGAGCACGGAGGATTCCTTCTTTTTGTCGGCCCCCGGTTCGGTCCGGTCCAGCAAGAGGT
>JAJXTW010000279.1 GCA_021783455.1 Nitrospirota bacterium
CAGTTTCCCGCGCCGTAGAAAAACTGGTTTGTCCCGATCGGTTCGCACTCGTGCCGGTGAGGGCGCAGCCGAGAAAACACAGCAGGTCGCGGGTCAGCTGATTGCCCGGGACCCGGAGCCCGATCGTGCCGGTGCCGGCGGTAAGCTCGGGGAGGACGCCTGCCCGCGCTTTTAAAATAAGCGTAAGCGGTCCCGGCCAGCACCTCTTCATAAGTTCGTCTGCCTGAGGCGGGATATCTGCCGCCCACTGCCGGGCATCCTGCGGATCGGCGATAAGCAGCAGGATAGGCTGGACCGTGGGCCGGCCTTTGATCTCGAAGAGCTTCTGCACTGCGCGGAGGTTCTTCGGATCAGCCCCAAGACCGTAGAAGGTGTCCGTTGGATAGGCAATCACACCGCCCGCGGAGATGACTTCCCTGCAGCGGGAGAAGGCCGCTTCGGGCCGCACCGGGTCAAACTTGATGATCTTCGCGGTCTTTTTCACCTGTTCGCCGATTTCCCGCCCATGAGCACAATGTCTCCATTCGTTCTCTTGAGAAAGGAGGCGACCACCGGGCATTTTATTTTAAAAAGAAAAAAAATCCGTTCGTCCTTTTCCTGTACCAGCGTTTCGAAATTTGCCTGGCCCTTGCTGATAATGAGGTCCGCTGATCGGTAGTCCTCGAAAAAACGCTCCGAGCAGGCTTCCAACAGCGTCCCGATGCCGTCGCAGCCGTTGTCGATAACCGTCGCGCATTCCCGCAGCCCCGCGGCATATGCGTCGACGAGCGTGGCATCGTTGATCACGGGAGAGCCCTTCACCACGGCGGTCACGTCCTTGCCCAGGTCGCGCAGGATTTCGAGCAGGACGCGGTCGAACACGATTTCGCCCGCGTTGTCGCAGAGGTAGAGAATGCGGCGGCTGCTCCGGACCGCTTGGGCAAAAGCATGGTACACAACGTCAGACAGCGGCAACTGGAACGATTCTTCCACGGAACGGTCAAGATCGATGCTTTCGTAGATCCCGAAGTCGATCACGTTTCCTGCAATGGCGACCCGGACGGCCCCTTCGAGACGATCAGGCGTTCCGGCCGCCATCGTTCTCAGTTCGGGCAGCCGGTCAAGCGCAATCCGGTTATAGGCTTGCTTCACCGATTGATACGGATCGATTCCCGTTTCGTTTCGCAGCAGGCGATGGATGACGGTTGTGGTCCGCGCCGGCACTTCGTCAAGCGACGCTTCTTCGATGATCGCCGCCGCCTTTCGCGCTATGCCGCGTCCACGGTCTCCGTTCACGCCTGCATAGTTCAGGGTTCGCGTGACCTGGCCGAAGAAGCAGGGCAGGCACTCGAGTTCCGTCTTCACGCCGTAGGCCCCTGCGCCGGCGATGAACCGCCCGGTTTCTTCTTCCATCGTCTGCGGCGCGATTTCTTTTTGGCAGCCGGCGTCCCCGGCTCAACAGCCGCCGTCTCCTTGATTTCCGGGGCCGCGGTGATCACCATGAGCCTCTTGGCCTTCTCCTCCACATCCCGTTCCATCTCGACGCGATAGACTTTCAGGCGATTGGCGATCTTCACGTCGCTCGTGGCGATGATCTGCGCAGCGAACACTCCCGCGTTCTTCGCTCCGGCTTTGCCGAGCGACATGGTCGCAACCGGCACGCCGCCCGGCATCTGGACCGTTGCCAACAGCGCATCGAGCCCCTTAAGCGGTGAAGAGTCGATCGGCACGCCGATGACCGGCAGTGTGGTTTGCGACGCAATGACCCCGGCAAGGTGCGCTGCCCATCCTGCTCCGGCAATGATCACCTTGATCCCCCGCCGCTCAGCAGTCGTGCTGTATTCGAGCACCTTCTTCGGCGTCCGATGGGCCGAAGCAATGGTCATCTCGTATTCGATGCCGAACTCCTGCAGCATCGCGGCCGCCTCCTGCATGATCGGCAGGTCGGAGTCGCTTCCCATCAATATTCCGACAACTGGTTTGCTCATGGAAACTCCTTTCTCCAAGATGGTAATGATTATCCAGTTATATTACAAATTCTTCACATCGTCGATAAAGACCGTTTCAATGCCGAACACCTCTCCGACGAGCGGCATTAATGTCTTGACCCCGATCGTTTCCGTGGCGTAGTGGCCTGCGACGATGAGGTTTATTCCGTATTCCTTGGCCGCGTTGTATACGGCGAGGTCGATCTCGCCGACCAGGAAGCAATCGAGCTTCTCGAGAACGGCATCCTTCAGCATGCTCCCGCCTCCGCCGGAAATGATCCCCAGGTCGCGAATGCGTTCAGGACCGAAGCGATACACGCGGCAGGTCGTAGGCAAGCTTTTGTTCAGGGTCCCGGCAAGAGCGTCAAGACTGGTTGTCCTGCCGAGGGTTCCGGCGTAACCGATTTTTATGCCGTGATATTTGCCGAACTTCCGCGGACTCTTAAGGCCGAGCAATCGAGCCAACTGAATATTGTTCCCGTACTCCTCGTGCAGATCGAGCGGCAGATGAACGGCATAGAGGGCCAGGTTGTTTTTTTTCAGATACAGCGTCCGCCTGTTCTCAAGATCGCGGTCTTTCTGCGGCCTCCACTTGACGCCGTGATGCACCACGAGCAGGTCGACATCGAGCTTCTTCGCTTTTTCAAAGGTCGATATGCAGGCATCGACGGCGAAACCGACTTTTCGGAGGTCCTTGCCCGTGCGGGCGCGCGCCTGCAGACCGTTCAGAGAAGCATCCTTGATCTTCCTGACCCGAAGCGTTTCATTCAGAAAGCCGACCACATTCTGGATTGTCGGCCATATCGTTCGGCATTGTCGTGTTCGCACGTTTTCGTCAGCTTCCCGTCTCAAGCGCCCGCGCCCCGATGTCCCTGCGGAAGTGCGCGCCCTCGAACGAGATCTCCCGCACGCCCTTGTAGGCATTGTCAATTGCCGCGGCGACGACCGGACCGAGGCCGGTCACTCCGAGCACCCTTCCGCCGTCGGTCACGATCCTGCCGTCCTTAAACGCGGTCCCGGCATGGAATACCGACACGTTGCTCACGCCGGCGGCATTCTCGAGACCGCGGATGACCTTGCCTTTTTCGTAATTACCGGGATAACCGCCTGAAGCCATGACCACGCAGACCGCGGAATCGGGTTTCCACTTGATGTCGATCTTCGACAGGGAACCCGCGAGGATTGCTTCGATGATATCGATGAGGTCGGTCTCCAACCGCGCCATGATCGGCTGCGTCTCCGGGTCGCCGAAGCGCGCGTTGAATTCAAGCACCTTCGCCTCGTTGTCGCTGATCATGAGCCCTGCGTACAGAACGCCTTTGAACAGACGCCCCTCTTTTTCCATGGCCCGCACCGTCGGGACCATGATCGTTTCCATGACCTTGCGTTCAAGCTTTTTCGTG
>JAJXTW010000044.1 GCA_021783455.1 Nitrospirota bacterium
AAGTGCCGCGGACGCCGGAGTTCATGCGCGGCGTGATCAACCTGCGCGGCAGCGTGGTGCCGGTGGTGGACCTGCGGCTCAAGTTCGGCATGACGAGGACCGAGAAGACGGTGAACACCTGCATCATCATCGTTGAGGTGAACGTGGACAACGAGACGACGATCCTCGGCGCGCTCGCCGATTCGGTGCAGGAGGTGATGGACCTGGAGCCGGACCACATCGAGCCGGCGCCGAAGATCGGGACAAAGCTCCGGACCGACTTCATCAAGGGCATGGGCAAGCGGGACGAGCATTTTGTCATTCTTCTGGACATCGACAAGGTGTTCTCGACCGACGAACTCGCCCTGGTGCAGACAAAACAGGAGGAAGCCCTGACCGGCGAGAGCTGAAGGCGGCGATCCCGCATGGGGGAAAAACGGCAAAAACCATGAGCCAGGCAGAGCCTCTTGCAAAAGTTACGTGCTCGTCGACAAGTTCACGGCGCAGGGATGTTGCACTGCAGGTATTGATTTTCCCCGTTCGCTGCGAGCCTGTCGAACTACTTGCTATCCTTTTGCAGGAGGCTTATTATAACAGACGTCTCCGGGTTTCCGAAGTGATATGGCGTACGAGTCATCTTGCCAGAGACCTTTGATCCAGGCTTAACGCCGTCAGTGCCAAAACAAATTCATCTCAAAACGACAGGAAATTTTTTCGCAAACGCGTATGTTTTGTTCCGGTTTGTCCGGGTTAGGTGCATCCCATGACTGAACGCAGGACCTCTGTGGATACGACGCATAAGATGACCGGCCATGACTTCGAGCGCCTGAGCCGGTTTATCTATGGCCACTGCGGCATCAAAATGCCCCTGGTCAAGAAGATCATGCTTGAGTCGCGCCTCCAGAAACGGCTCCGGATGCTCGGCATGACGTCCTTTCGCGATTATTGCGACCTCTTGTTCAAGTCGCCGGAAGGCGGCAGCGAGCTGGTGCACATGATCGACGCGGTGACGACGAACAAGACCGATTTTTTCCGCGAGCCCGTGCACTTCTCTTTTCTTACGGAAACCGTGCTGCCGGAGTTCATGCAGGAAGGCGACAGCCACCTGCGGGCGCCCTACACCGTATGGAGCTCCGCCTGTTCTTCGGGCGAAGAGCCCTACACGCTCGCCGTGGTCATGAGCGAATTCGAGCGCCTGAACCCGGGGTTCAAGTTCACGATCATGGCTACGGACATTTCGACGAAAGTGCTCGACAAGGCCAAGGCCGGCATTTACGACGAAAAACAGATTTCCATGATCCCCTTGTCTCTGAAGCAGAAATACTTTCTGCGGAGCAAGGACCGGGCCAAGGAACAGGTGCGCGTGACGCCGGGGCTGCGGTCGCTCGTGGCATTCCAGCGGCTCAACCTGATGGATGAAAGGTATCCCGTGCGTCCGGCTTCCCTTGATGCGATTTTCTGCCGGAACGTCATCATCTACTTCGACCGCCAGACGCAATATGCCCTGCTGGACCGGTTGTGCAGGCACATCAAACCGAACGGATACCTCTTCCTGGGACATTCCGAGACCGTGCATGGGTTCGACCTTCCCCTCGTTCGAACGTCGTCGACTATTTACCGGAAGGCGCCGTGAGCCCAGTGAAAGAGCAGCTGCCTCTCATGTATCTCAAGCCGGGAGAGATATATTTTTCCGGAGATCCGTCTGTCGTCGTGACGGTGCTCGGTTCCTGCCTGGCAATCACCATGTTCCACCGCCGCAGGGGGCTGGGGGCGATCTGTCACGGCCTGCTTCCGACCTGCGACGGGCAAAAAGACTGCAGCGGCGACTGCCTCGACGGGCTTAAATACGTCGATTGCTCCATCCGCAGGATGGTGCAGCTCTTTGATCAGCAGAAAGTGCGGCGCAGCGAGATCGAAGTAAAATGTTTCGGCGGGTCAGACATGTTCACGCGTCCGATCGAACGGCCGGGCCTGGCGTCCGTCGGCAGACAGAACATCGTATCAGCGGAAAAAATCCTGCACAGCGAAGGGCTGAAGCTCGTTGTGAAGGACGTCGGCGGCCTGCAGGGGCGCAAGATATATTTTTACACCCATACCGGCGAGGTTCTGCTGAAGCGGTTGAAAAAAACAGAGGCCGCACGGAGACCATGACTATGCTGAAAAAGATCCGCGTCCTCATCGTCGATGATTCCGCGGTGGCGCGCCAAACCCTCGAGGAAGTCCTGAACTCCGACCATGAGATCGAGGTCATGGCAACGGCGGCGGACCCGTACATCGCAGCCGAAAAGATCCGCCGTGAGGTCCCTGACGTCATCACCCTCGACGTCGAGATGCCGCGCATGGACGGCATTACGTTCCTTCAGAAAGTCATGTCGCAGCACCCCATGCCCGTGGTCATCTGTTCGAGCCTGACCGACGCAGGTTCGGAGACGGCGCTCAAGGCGCTCGAATACGGCGCGATCGAGATCATCCAGAAACCCCGCATCGGGACCAAACAGTTCCTGGAAGAGTCGAAAGTCAGGATCTGCGACGCGGTGAAGGCGGCGGCCCAGGCAAAGCTCACGCGCATTTCCCCTGCCGAGCGTGTGATCCCGCCGAAACTCACGGCGGACGCCATCCTCGCCAAGGCTAACAACCGGTCGGAAGCCATGCTCCGGACAACCGACAAGGTTGTTGCCGTGGGCGCGTCAACGGGCGGTACGGAAGCTCTGAGCGCCTTCCTCCAGGCCATGCCGCTCGACTCGCCGGGCATCGTCATAGTCCAGCACATGCCGGAAAACTTCACCAAGGCCTTTTCCACGCGCCTCGACACCATTTGCCGCATATCGGTCAAGGAAGCGGAGAACAACGACACGGTGCTCCGGGGGCGGGCCTTGATCGCGCCGGGGAACCATCACTTGCTCCTGAAGCGGAGCGGCGCGCGCTACTACGTGGAGATCAAGGACGGGCCGATGGTCTCCCGCCACCGTCCCTCGGTGGACGTTCTGTTCCGGTCCGCCGCGCGCTACGCGGGCAAGAACGCCGTGGGCGTGATCATGACCGGCATGGGCGACGACGGGGCCAAGGGCATGCTCGAAATGAAAGACGCGGGGGCGTTCAATATCGCCCAGGACGAGGAATCGTGCGTGGTTTTCGGCATGCCGAAAAAGGCGATCGAGCTTGATGCCGTCGACCGCGTACTGCCGCTTTCCGCCATTCCCGCCGCGGTCATACGCGAGACAAACGGGTAGCGGGATACGGCTGTATAATCCTAAAAACGGCAGTTGGACGCAGATGAACGCAGATATTCGCCGATAAAACAAAGCATCCAGTTGGAAAGCGGCTTCACCACAACGGTGAGTCTTTTTTCTATCTTTCTTTATCCGCCGATCTTACCGAACGCCTCGAGAACAGATTCCCTCCCGGTTGGCACCCTTCCCTCCCCTTAAAATAACCCGCTTGTACAGTAGATAACGCGAATAGGATTTGGGTATAAATAAAATGAGGGCTTTTTGTTCGCTTATCAGCGTTTCCCCGATGCAACGTATTTTCTCCCGGGGACCCTGGTGGCGGACAGCAACGACGTACTCGCCTATTTGGGGCCGCGGAGGGCGGGGGAGCCGCTTGTGAAGATCGGACAGTGCTCTCCGACTTTCGCTTCGCACAGCAGCGGGAGCGTCAGAAAAGCAAGGCAAGAGAGGACGTGCAATGCAAAAGAGCTTGCAGATTCTGAATCTCGGGGACAGCCGGGAGGATGCCGAACTAATCCGGGAAAAAATGAAGGAGGAGGGCGTGGTCTGTGAAATCCGGCACGTCGATACTGAGAAGGATTTCACAACCGCCCTCGAAAACACCCTGTTCGACCTGGTCCTGGCGGATTTTACCCTTTCTTCCTTTGACGGCATGTCCGCGCTCGCGATCGTCCGCGAAAAATTTCCGAGCATGCCGTTCATCTTTGTGTCCGGGACCATCGGAGAGGAAAAAGCGATCGACGTCCTGAAAAGCGGGGCAACGGACTATGTGCGCAAAGGCAATCTCTCCCGCCTTGCGCCTGCCGTGCGCAGAGCGTTGAAAGAAGCAGAAGACAAGGAAGCGCGCAGGCGGGCGGAAAGGGAGCGCGAAATTTCGATCGAATTCCTGCGCCTGGTAAATGAAAGCACGGGCACACGCGCCCTGATCCGGGCTGCAACGACCTTTTTCCAGCAGCAGTCGGGCTGCGAAGCAGTGGGCATCCGGCTGCGGGAAGGGGAGGATTACCCCTATTTTGAAGCCCGCGGGTTCCCGAAGGAGTTTGTCTTTGCGGAAAACAGTCTGTGCGCACGCGACAGCGCCGGGTGTGTCATCCGGGGCAGCTCGGGCAATCCCGTCATCGAATGCATGTGCGGAAACGTGATCTGCGGCAGGTTTGATCCCGCGAAGTCGTTTTTCACAAAACAGGGCAGTTTCTGGACCAACAACACGACGGAACTGCTGTGCCGCACCACGGAAGCGGACCGGCAGGCCCGAACGCGAAACCGCTGCAACGGTGAAGGATATGAGTCGGTGGCCCTGCTTCCCTTGCGCGTGGGCGAAGAGCGCTTGGGACTCCTGCAGCTGAATGACCGTCGAACAGGGGTTTTCTCTTCGGAGGTGATCGGCCAATGGGAGAGCCTGGCCGATCAGCTTGCCGCGGCCCTGGCGAAATTCCTCGCCGAAGATGCGCTGCGTCAGGTCGAGGCGCGTTTTTCGACGGTATTTCACAACAGCCCTGTCGGCATCGTGATATCCGGCCTTGATGACGGGAAGTTTTTCGATGTGAATGATGCATTTTTGAACGTCTACGGATATGGCCGCGAGGAGATGGTCGGGCGCACATCCTACGAATTAAAACTATGGGTGCATCGCGAAGAGCGCGAAGCAATGGTCAGGATGCTCCGCGAACAGGGGCGGGTCAAGAATCTCGAAACAAAGCTCCGGAAGAAGTCCGGGGAGATCGGCAGCCTGCTCATCTCGGCAGAACGGATTGAATTGAACGGAGAAGAGCGTTTGCTCGGGATGTTTACCGACATTACGGAGCGCCGGAAATTCGAGGAACAGCTCCGGGAATCGGAAAGCAAGTTCCGGAGCCTGGCAGAGCAGACGCTGGTCGGCATCTACATCGTACAGAATTATGTATTCAAGTACGTTAATCCCCGGCTTGCCGAAATGTTCGGCTATCCGGCTGAAGAAATCATCGATTCCAAGGGGCCGAGGGACCTTACGGTGCCCGAGGACCGGCACATCATCGAACAGGCCGCTGAACGACAGGCATCAACGGACCTCTCGATCAGCCACTACGAAGCACGGGGGCTGAAGAAATCGGGCGATATCATCCATGCTGAAATTTTCGGGTCCCGGGCATACTACTTGGGCCGGCCGGCGATCATCGGCATCGTGCTCGACGTTACCGAGAAAAAGAAACTGGAAAACCAGCTTCGCCAGGCCCAGAAAATGGAGGCAAATATCCTGTCCGCGATCATCGGGTATGCCTCGCTCCTGCAGATGAAAATGACCCCCGACGATCCGCAGAGGCTCTATGTTGACCAGATACTCGCCGGCACGGACCGGGCAGCGAGCCTGACCCGCAGCCTTCTCACCTTCAGCAGAAAACAGTTGACCAATCTTCAGCCTGTCAATATCAATGAAAACATCCGGAAGGTCGAAACGCTTTTGCTGCGGACCATCGGCGAAGACATCGACCTCCGGACCGAGCTTGCACCCGGGGACCTCATCGTGAACGCGGACGCGGGCCAGATCGATCAGGTCTTGATGAACCTGGCCACGAACTCCCGCGACGCCATGCAGCAGGGAGGGCTCCTCTCCATCGAAACGTCCGTTGTAAAATCGGACGAATTGGGCGCAGGGTCGGCCGGCGACGGAAAGCAGCGCTACGTCCGCATTTTGGTGACCGACACCGGCGTTGGAATGGATGAAAAGACGAGAGAGAAGATATTCGAGCCTTTTTTTACAACCAAAGACCTGGGAAGGGGCACGGGGCTCGGGCTTTCGATGGTCTATGGGATCATCAAACAGCAACGGCGAGATCCGCTGTTACAGCGAGCCGGGGACGGGCACGACGTTCAAAATCTATTTGCCGCTCCTGGCCGCAGCGGCCTCAATCCCTGCAGCCGCAAGCGGTCTGCTCGAGGCCGAAAACCGCCTGCAGGGCACGGAGACCATTCTTGTCGCCGAGGACAACGAGGCGCTCCGGGGGCTGGCAAAATCAACGCTCGAGAGCTTTGGGTACACGGTCATTACGGCTGTTGACGGCAAGGACGCGGTCGATCGGTTCCTGGAGAACAGGGAGAAAATCGGGCTGGTCTTGTGCGACGTCATTATGCCGCGCATGAACGGCGGCGAGGTGGGGACCGCGGTCCGCAAGAATAAACCCGACGCACGAATCCTGTTCATGAGCGGCTACCCGGCGGACTTCGTACAACAGAAGAGCATGCTGGAAGAGGGGGCGGAAGTTATCCTGAAGCCTTTTTCACCCATTGTCCTGGCCAGGAAAGTGAGGGAGGCGCTGGATAAAAAATAGCAACTTCTCAGTGCCCTCACACCGTATTGCTGCGGGACATTCCGCCGGAGCTTTACCAGGGCAGTTACGGGGATCCCTGTTTTTATCTATAAGATGAGCAACAAGGTGTGAGGGACGCTTTACCCCGTTAGAGAAAGCCATCGACTTCTATCGGCGGTTGCTGTTTGCTATTTACAGCTTATGGTATAAAGCCACATTCTATCACGGGGTTTACAGGGTGGCGATGATGCTTTTTGTTCTCGCGTCGAGGATCCGCCGCACCACGGAAAGCAGGTAGTAGGATTCAAAGGGCTTCTGGAGAAAACCTTCGATTTCCCTGATCTCTTCCTTCTCCGCGACATATTTCGAGTACCCCGAGACCGCCAGGACCTTCACCGCGGGATTGATCTTTTTTATCTGCCGGATAAGCTCGGTGCCGTCCATCCGGGGCATGACGACGTCAGTGATCACGAGGGCGGTCTCATGGAATATTCTTCGGTAGATGTCCAATGCGACGGTGGAATCGCTCGTCGCGAACACCTTGTACCCGTGCTCTTCCAGGGCCTCTCTCATGATGTCCAGAACATCCTCTTCATCATCGACGACAAGCAGCGTTTCCTTTCCCTTCGTCGCCGATGAGGTCGTTTTCGCTCCCGCGGCGGCCGCAGCCGGTACGGCGGGCAGGTAGACCGCAAACACGCTTCCGACGCCCACCGTGCTCTGGACCGAGAGATAGCCCAGATGGTCCTTGACGGCGCCGTAGACCATGGAGAGACCGAGGCCGGTGCCCTTCCCCTGCTCCTTCGTGGTGAAGAAGGGCTCGAAGATCTTGTTCACGATATCCTCGGGAATGCCCATGCCGGTGTCGGAAACGCTCAAGAGGACATAGTCACCGGACTGTACATAGGGCGGCACGTCCAGCATGCCTTTGACAACGGTCTTTGCCGCGGTCCTGATCATAATGCTGCCGCCGTTCGGCATGGCATCACGTGCATTGACGATGAAGTTCATGATGACCTGTTCCATCTGATTGGCGTCGCCCTGGACAGTCGGAAGCCGGTTGTCGAGCTCTACGCTCAGGTTGATCCGCTTGTCGATGACCTGCTCGAGCAGCTTGACCGTGTCATAGACAACGTCGTTCAGGTTGATCGGCGTCAGTTCGTACTTGCTCTTGCGCGCAAAACCCAGGAGCTTGGTGACCATGCGTCCGGCCCTGCGGGACGCGTCCTCGATGACGGTGAGGCTGCGGACCGACTTCTCGTTCAGGGAGAAATCCCTGCGGATGATACCCGTATGGCCCATTATTGCGGTCAGGATATTGTTGAAGTCATGCGCGATGCCGCCGGCAAGCACACCGATGGAGTCCATCTTTTGAGACTGGAACAGATGTTGCTGCATTTTTTTCTTCTCGGTGATATCGCGGTAGAACGATTGAAGGTAGACCGCGTTGCCGATCGTGATGGCCTTGGAACTGATCTCGACATAGATGGGGGAACCGTCCTTCTTATTGTGCATGGCCTCATACACCAGAGATTCCCCGTCCAAAATCCTGCGCATTCTCTCCAACATCTTGTCCCTGTTCTCATCCCCCTGCAAAAGCCTTATGTGGGTGCCCATCATGGCCTCGCGCGAAAAGCCGTGCATTTCGCAGGCCTTGTCGTTCGCGTTCACGATGATGCCGTTCCGGTCCAGCACAATAATGCCGTCGGTCGCGTTTTCGAAAAGAGACCGGTGCCACTGTTCGGACTCGTGCAGTTCCTTTGTCCTCTCCTCGACCATGTCCTTGAGCTGAGAGGAGTTGACTTCCAGCTGCTTTTTCTGTTGTTCGAGGTCGTACTGGAGAGAGAGATTATTATAAAGGAGTTTTTGGCTATAATATCTCCATCCAAGAGAACCTAATACAGTGGCTAAGAGAAAAAGATTGTTATTAATGAATATCCTTGAATTAGTAATCTTGTCAAAAAGGAGAATCGGTACAATGTAAACAAAATAGACCAAACTATCGACAAATACGGTCATTTTGAAAGAAATCGTTAGAAAGCCGAGAATAAAGGTAATAACAACAATCATTCCTGCATAGTACGTTGACTGGTGTCCGCCAAAAGAGAGAATCATAGCTTCAACCATGATTGCAGGAATTAAAGTAGCTACGACTGTAATGACATTCTGGTAATTTTTATCTAGCGTCTTCTTAAGCTTGATAGCAAAAAATAATAACATAATAGATAAAGATGCTATAAATCTATAGAGGAAAAATTTCATAAAATTTTCAGGAGTGACAAAATAATCCAATCCGCTCAACAATAATAGGAAAAGTGCTCCGTACGGAAGAAGCGCTTTAGTTGAAGAGTGGGTTATTGATAAAAATTCCTGTTGAATGTATTTATCTTTGTCCATAGTTTTTTTTACAGCCAAATCGAACTTAGTCAGGATTTATTACGTTTCTTCTTTTTCTTAAAATCATTTGAGCGATATCATGCCCAACATAAACCACACCAGATATGCCAAGACCATGAGTCGTCCAGTGGCCTGTCAAATACAATCCCTTCACAAATGAGGGTTTTTTAAAATCGCTCAGCGCCAACTGTGACGGAGTGCCGGCCCATCCAAAAGAGGCCCCTCTATAGTTTGCAGTATATCTGTGTAACGTCTGAGGCGTTGCGGCATCCTTATAGATTATATGTTTTTTTAAACCAGGGATTGAATATTGCTCAAGTCTGTCAATAAAAGAATTCAAAAACTGACGCTTGTTGTTTTTCCAATAGCTCCTATTTTTGTACGGTGCAGGTATAATCGCTAAAACGGTTGGAATGTCTTGAGAGACATAATACATGTATCCACCGTAGCGCTCCATATTTGCTTCTCTGATAGATCGGTACGCCCTGTTTAAGTCATAGTGCTGGAAAGAACATATTGTTGTGCCCGGTTTTGATAAAGATTTAAAATAGCCATCCAAACCCAAATATACTATAAAATTTGATATCGAGGGTGTCATGCTCTTTAGTTTTAGATAAAATTCCTTCTCTATCATCTTGCTACCCAGTAATTTTAAAAACGTTTGTCTTGCATCGCAATTTGACACGACAAAAGGAGCGGATGCAAAGCCGCCATTTTTAAAAATCACACCTCGAACCTCATTATCTTCGACCTTTATCTTTTTTATAGGACACGATAATAAAAGTTCACCTCCAAGCTCTTTGAATCGTTCTGCCAAAGCATTTGGCAGCGCCTGCATGCCGCCTACTGGGTGATATCCGCCATCAAGTAAAAATTCAGAAAAGAGTTTAGCCCCGATGAATGCCGACATAAGCGCTGGTGGTAATCCACCAAGGCCCAACAAAGGGGCGGACAACAGAGTTTTCAAAGTTTCATTGGCGAAATATTGATCCAATAAATCCTTGAACGTACCGTGCCTCATCCGGGAGAAAGAACTTGGATCAGGATTCAATAGAAAGCTGAAGAACTTTTTAACGTTATTAGCCTCTTGTGGGAAAAAATTATTGAATTCCTCAATTGTCTTGTCAATATCAGCCCAGTAGGAAATTCTATAGTCAGGCGTAATTACGGTGTCTGAAGGATCGTTTTTTTTAATTTTTAGCCGTCTCTCTATTCCCAGATCTTTGAAGATTTTTTTCGTGACGCCATTTTTTCTGTAACCGCCAAAACAATGAGCGGCCGCGTCAAACGTAAAACCTCCTCGTTTGAAAGCAGTGCAATAACCCCCAGGTTTAAAGTGCTGCTCAGCCAAAAGCACCTTCATGCCCCCCTTGGCAAGGTAGCAGCCGCAGACAAGGCCGCTTATGCCCGCACCGATAATAATGACATCGTAGTTCTTCCCATGGGGTTGCGGCATTAGTGAACCTTCGACAACAATCTTTCCACCAGTTCCACAGCCTGTTTCACCGATACTATCTTCGGGACATCCTCATCTCGGATTGATACCTTGAATTTCTTTTCAATAGCAACTGTAATTTCGATGGCCTTGATCGAATCAACTTCCAGGTCTTGAACGATATTTTTCTCAGGCGTTATCTCGTCCTTGTCGAATCCCGAAACATCAGCGATTATGGAAATGATCTCTTGCTCTACGTTGTTAGTCATTCGCCCATTCTGCTCCTTATGATATAAATTTTTTCAAAACCAAAGAGGCATTGTTGCCTCCGAAGGCATACGAATTATTTAACGCGATGTTAACGGTATGTTTCCTTGCCTCATTGGGCACGCAGTCGATATCGCATTCTGGATCAGGGGTTTCGAAGTTGATGGTTGGGGGTATGACGTCGTGTTTCAAGGCGAGTGCGCACACAATCGCCTCGAGCGCCGATGCCGCACCCATGGTATGGCCGAGCATGGATTTAATGGAGCTGATCGGTATTGTTTTATACAAGGGACCGAAAACTTTTTTGATTGCAGCGCACTCCGCACGATCATTTGCGATGGTGCCCGTACCGTGGGCGCTGATATAATCCACATCTTCGGGGGTAATACCAGCTTCCCGCATCGCTTTCCTCATGCATTCCGTAATTCCCTCCACAGAAGCATTCGTCATGTGATGTGCGTCGCAACTGAGGCCATAGCCCGCTATTTCTGCATAGATTGGGGCCTTTCTTTTTACCGCATTCTCCATAGATTCCAATACCAGCATTCCAGCCCCTTCAGCCAACATCATTCCCCTTCTATTTTTGTCGAAGGGCTGGCATTTTTCCGGGGCGACCGCTGAGAATTGGTTAAAGCCCGTATATTCAATGCGGGAAATTCCATCGGATGCGCCGACGATCATGATGTCCGCCCTGTTCAGTGTGATTAAATCATACGCATAGGCGATTGCATAATTACCTGCGGCACAGGCCGTTGAAACCATAAAGTGCGGTCCGCTGCATTTGAATTCCCTGGCTATAGCTGCAGGCGCTGTCTGTGTCGGCATCTGATACAAGAGTTCTTTACCCACTTCTTGCTTGCTGATAAGCAAGCTGTCAACGCTCTCAATTGCCTGTGCCGCACCCAGTGTCGTGCCATGCGAGACCCCGACCGTAAGGCTTGATAGATAGTCGGGGGTCAATGTTGCATCTTCTGTTGCAAGTTTTGATGAAGCAACGGCCATTTGCGTGGCGCGGTTCATGAACTTAAGACGTTCTTCCGGAATAAACTGTTCGGCTTTAAAGAGTTTGGCTTCTCCGCCGTTATGGGTAAAATGGTTTGTCGTATCAAAGGCGGTAACGGGGCTTATGCCGGACCTCCCTTGTAACAGGCTCTCCCAGAAAGCATCCTTACCGATGCCGATGGATGATATAACGCCCAATCCCGTTATGACGACTCTTTTATTCATTTTTTACACTGAAGACCAGCTCCGCCTCTGATATTTTTTTTTCGCCGACAAATGCCTCGCCCGACACATAGGCGCCGTTCGGCAGGGACTTGACGTTCTCCACCCTGATTCGCAGCTGGTCGCCCGGTACGGCAGGGTGGAGAAATCGCGCCTTAACCGACCCGAAGTAATAAAGCGGTTTTTCCCCCCGGCTGTCGTTTTTCCCGCTCGTGGCGAAGAGAATGATGGCGGTCTGCGCCATGGCCTCGATGATGAGAGCGCCGGGCATGACGGCCTTTTCCGGGAAGTGGCCGAGGAAGACCATGTCGTTCCCTGAAATGTTCTTCACGGCAACGGCGTGTTTCCCGGGAACGAGCTCCACTATCCTGTCGATCATGATGAAGGGAAAGCGCTGGGGAATGAGTTTTTTTATTTCCTCAAAATCAAGCTGCATCGATCACCTAATTTCGGCATAGGGCATTGGGCAGAGATGCAAACACAACGTCAGACTTTTTTCTCCATGCGCTTTGCGCTATGCATATCTTTGTAGGACGACCGCTGAATTCTGGCCATAGGGGTCAGCAGAGGTTACGAGTACATTCTGTAGTCGCTTCTGTCGCGCCGCATTAGGCACATAGTCAAGCAGGCACTCAGGATCTTGTTCTTGATAGTTTGTCGTCGGCGGTATCTGCTCTCGCCGGATTGCTCCCACAGCCGCAGCCAGGGATAGGCTGCCGGCTGCGGAAAATGATTCTCCTATCATGGACTTAATGGAACTCATCGGCGTCGCGAGCGCGCGAGTCCCGAAAACTTCCTTGACGATGTTCGTTTCCATACGATCGAGTCCCTTTGACGAGTTGGAACAGGCGCAGATATAGTCAATATTTTCCGGATTCAGGGAGGCGTCCTTCAAAGAATGAGCGATGGCACTCTTTAGTCCATTGCCGGCATGAGCAAAGCTGCTATCCGCCGAAGGATCAAAGGCATTGCCGTACCCCAGAACACGCGCGAGAGGCTTGGCGCCCCTGTTCAGTGCGTGCTCCTCGTCTTCGAGGACCAGTATTGCCGCGCCTTCAGAAAGGATTATTCCGTTCCTTCTCGCATCGAAGGGACAGCAACAAGGCTCGGCGCCGTCCATACCGGATAAATAACCGAGGTTGTGGAACAGCAGAAAGGTTTCCTCGCAGAGTTCTTCGACGCCGCCGGCAAGTACAACGTCGGCCCTGTTCAATCGAATGAAGTCCGCGGCATAAGAGACGGCATCGAGGCTTGCGCAGAAGCCCGTGGAGATGGTGGTATTGAACCCTTTGATCTTGAACCGGATGGATACCTGGCTGGCCGGGGAGTTGATGACGGTGTTCGGGAAGTGGGAGGGATTGACGGCCCTCGGTCCTTCGATGAGGCCCGAGCGGTCGAATTGCGAAATGCTGTGCAGGCTGCCGAAGGTCGTGCCGATGGAGACCCCCATGGTATGAGTATTGTCGTCCGTGATCTCGATCCCGCTGTCGTCGATGGCGAGTTTGGCCGCGGAGCAGATGAGCCGCGTGCTCCTGTCCAGGTCGCGCAGTCCCTTCTTGCCCAAAAGCGGGAGGGGGTCGAAATCTGTGATCTCTCCGGCGATATTGACACGGAACGACGAGGTGTCAAAGAGGCTCACGGGCCTAAACCCCGTCCTGCCCTCGAACAACGCGTCCCAGTAGGCGTCCCTGCCCGTGGCAACGGGTGAGAGAACGCCGATGCCGGTAATGACGATCCCTTTACTCATGTCATGCCTATATCCCCAACCCGCCGTCAAGCTGTATTGCCTGACCGGTGATGTACTGCGATTCGTCCCCGAGCAGGAAGAGCACGGTTTTCGCCACTTCATCCGCGGTGCCGAATCTCTTAAGCGGTATCATATTCAGGAATTTTCCCCTGGTTTTTTCGCCGAACGCCGAGGTCATCTCCGTGTCGACGAATCCGGGCGCGACCGCGTTTACCCTGATATTATACGGCGCCACCTCTTTGGCGAGCGATTTCGTAAAACCGATCACCCCCGCCTTGGCCGCCGCATAGTTGACCTGGCCGGGGAGCGGATGTATGCCGCTGACCGAGGAAATGGTTACGATGTTCCCGCTTTTCTGCTTGAGAAAAGTGATGATGCATGCCCGGGTCGTGTTGAAGACGCCGGTCAGGTTCGTATCGATGACGTCGGACCAGTCTTCCTTGCTCATCATCATGAGCGACTTATCTTTCGTGATCCCCGCATTGTTCACCAGGATGTCGAGCCTGCCGAATTCCTGCTTCACCCGTTCTACGAGCGTCTTCGCGCCTTCAAAATCCCGCACGTCGAGCTGAACGGGTAGCGGCCTTCCGCCCATTCGGCGGATCTCTTCAGCGAGGCTTTCCGCAGAAGAACGATTGCTTACATACGTGAACGCGCACTCTGCGCCTTCTTCGCAGAGGGCAAGCACGATGGCGCGTCCGATGCCCCTTGTGCCTCCCGTTACGATTGCGACCTTATCGAGAAGTAATTTCTTTTTCACGACTTCATTGCTCCTGAATGTCCGCTTAACCGTTCGCTGCGATGGAGGCACGCATGCTATTTCTCTGGCTCCGCACCGGTATTAATAACACGTTGTCCGTGTTATAACAAGGCAAAAGATTGCCCCGGACCAACGCAATGAGGCCTCAGCCTGCATCACTATTTTACTACGGTATAGAAAACTATTGAGCCGGAATCAACGCGGGTCATGGACACGGCGCTGTCGGGAATGTCGGCATCGCGGAGCACTCTTATGAAGTCGCTCTCCGTGCGCTGCAGGAACCCATCCCAATCAACAAGCCAGTGGAATATCTCCGCGCGATAACGATCTGCATCTTTAAAGGACGCAATCAGCTTTCCGCCGGGACTCAGCATTGCATACAGGGAGTTCAGAAGCTTCACGAGAAAATCGTCGGGGAGATAATCAAAAAATCCGATGCTATAAATGACATCCTGCATCCCGAATTCGGCCTGCGCCATTTCAGTATCAAACATTCTGAGCGCGTTGTACTGGACCACTTCAGCGTGGTCTGATGAGAGGCCGGCATAGGTAAAACGATCGAGAGCGAAATCAAGGGCA
>JAJXTW010000280.1 GCA_021783455.1 Nitrospirota bacterium
GATCTTGAACGCGTTGATCCCGGTCATCGTCGTACATTCGGGTAGATAAGGATAACGGAACTGCAAATAGGGCTTCAAGAAAGTGCAATAAACGGCAAACCTCAAAGATGGGCTCCCCCTCCTTGCGGTTATGGCTTTCATCGGCTATACTAAGCTGTATTGAGAACGATAAAATAAAGCTGCTGATTCATTAAATTACCTTGGGTTTTGAGGCAGAGGTAACACGTTTTGATTCGCCTGGCGCAAGATGCGGTGTGCAAGCCCTCAAGAGCTCCAGAGAGGGTAGCCTAAAGTGTCTGCGGTGGCAAAAAATTTGGGATCAACCTCGCGTGAACTCAAAACCCAAGGTAGCGTTTTTCTTCACTTCTTTGCCCCCTCTCCGTATTCTTCGGCATTAAAATCCAGCATCAGAGTAAAACGATGAGGAAGCCCCTCGTAGAAAAAATCTTGGCGCACATTGTTTTTATGGTACTTTTTTATTCATTCATCATCAATCGATATGGAAGAAACCTTCAGGAATATGTTACTTTCAGAAAAATTGGCAAGCGAATTATGTTAAAATCATTGCATGGAGAAAGCCCGGAACAACATTTGTACGGCCTTGCCCGGATACGAAGAATAACTGCCGAATATCCTCGCGTTTTATCCTGTCCGCTGTAGAACTGAGTTGGGGGGCTCTCGCGTGAAAAAGGTACTCGTTACCGGCGGCACCGGTTTCATCGGAAGCCATCTGACGGAACTGCTGCTCAAGAAAGGGTATTCCGTCTCGTGCCTCGCACGGGACCCTGCGAATCTCCGCTGGCTCTCGGGACTGGATATCGATGTGAAGGCCGGCGACTGTACGCTGCCGGAGACGCTGCCTGATGCTGTTAAGCAGGCTTCTATTGTCATCCACGCCGCTGGACTAACCAGGGCCAGACGCGCGAGGGAATATTATGAAGTAAACCACATCGGCACCAGGAATATCCTGGAAGCATGCGGCCGCCATAATCCGGGCATGGAAAAATTTATCCTGATATCGAGCCAGGCGGCAGCAGGACCGAGCGCGGATGGAGATCCGGTCAAAGACAGCGATCCTCCTCACCCGGTTTCTGATTACGGCAGGAGCAAACTCCTTGCCGAAAAAGAAGCGCTCGCATACAAAGACAAATTCCCCGTCGTCATCCTCCGGCCGTCGGCAGTGTACGGCCCCCGGGACCATGATATGTACGAGCTCTTCCGCTGGGCGGCCCGCGGCATAACGCTGGAGATCCTTGGCAGGGAGCGGTTTCTCAATTTCTGCTATGTGGGGGACGTCGTGCATGCGATGTCCCTTGCCATGGAACAGCAGACAGCAAGCGGAAGGATCTATTTTGTGGCCGAGGACCGGCCCTATTCATGGTCGGAATTCAGGAAGGCCTTGCTGTCCGCGGGGGAGGTGAAAGCACGCACCATCAAGATCCCGTACAGGGCTGCATACCTGATCGGTTTGGCATCCGAGGCGGCAAGCCTGTTCACGTCCAGGCCCGCGCTCACGAACAGGCAGAAGGTGCGGGAAGCCTCGCAAACATACTGGACCTGCGATCTCTCCAGCGTAAAAAAGGAACTCGGATTCAAGACAGCGTATCCCTTACCGCAAGGTTTGGACATCACATGGAGGTGGTATCGTGATAACAACTGGTTATAAAAAAAAGGCGGATGTCATTCTGAAGGAAGAGAGCGGGAAAACGAGGGACCTCTTCGAAAAATGCAGAACGTTCACAACGGCAAAAGAGGTGATGGCCGCGGGCTTCTATCCTTACTTCAGCGTCATGGAATCGGCCCAGGACCCCGAGGTGACCGTGGCGGGCAGGAAGATGATCATGCTCGGGTCGAACAACTATCTCGGGCTCACCAGCCATCCGAAGGTGAAGAAAGCGGCTATCGAGGCCGTAAAGAAGTACGGAAGCGGATGCGCGGGGTCGCGCTTTTTGAACGGCACGCTCGACATCCACGTGGAGCTCGAAGAAAAGCTGGCGAAGTTCTTCCGCAAGGGCGCCGCCCTCACCTTTTCCACCGGTTACCAGACGAACCTCGGCATCATCTCTTCCCTTGCGGGTAAGGACGACGTCGTGGTGATCGACAAGCTTGACCACGCCAGCATCATCGATGCCTGCAGATTGTCCTTCGCGGAAGTCAGAAAGTTCAAGCATAACGACATGAACAGCCTCGACTTCGTCCTGCACGAGTGCGGAGACCGGGGCAAGCTCGTGGTGGTGGACGGCGTGTACAGCATGGAAGGCGACATCGCGCCGCTGCCGGACCTCGTGAGGGTCTGTAAAAAACATGGCGCCCGGCTCATGGTGGATGACGCCCACGGCATCGGCGTGCTGGGGAAAACCGGACGCGGCACTGCCGAGCATTTCGGCCTGGAGAAGGACGTGGACGTCATCATGGGCACCTACAGCAAGTCTCTTGCCTCGATCGGCGGGTTCGTCGCCGCCGACGAGGACGTGATCCATTACATGAAGCACCACTCACGGCCCCTCATTTTCAGCGCGAGCCCGCCGCCCGCTTCCGTGGCCGCGGTCATCGCGGCCCTGGACATCATCGACCAGGAGCCCGACCGCAGGGAACGCCTCTGGCACAACACGAACAAGATGATGAAAGCGTTCAAGCAGATGGGCTTCGACACCGGCGTTGCCGAAACGCCCATCATTCCGCTCATGATGGGCGAGATGGAACGGGCGTTCATGATGTGGAAGGTCCTCAACGAGGGCGGGGTGTTCGCAAACCCTGTGGTGCCTCCCGCAGTGCCGCAGGGACGCTGTATGATCCGCACCAGTTACATGGCGACCCACACCGATGAGATGCTTGACCGGGTGCTCGGGATCGTCGAGCAGGCGGGAAAAAAGCTGGGCGTGATTTCATAAAGGAGCATGCATGCAGATCGAGCAGATATCCGGCGCAAACGCCATGGACCGGTTCATACGCTTCCCCTGGAAGGTCTACGAAGGGAATCCCAACTGGGTGCCGCCTCTTTTAAGCGAGCTCAAGTTCGTCTTGAGCGACGCAAACCCGTTTTTCCGGCACGCTGAGGCCGCGTATTTTCTCGCGCGCAAAAACGGCGGCGTCGTAGGCAGGATCGCGGCGCTCATTGACCGCAGCCATGTCGCCCTTCACAACGAACAGGCGGGTTTCTTCGGGTATTTTGAATGCCTTCCCGATCCCGTTGTTGCCGGGAAGCTTCTGGATGCCGCATCGTCATGGCTCAAGGAACGCAACATGGAGGTCATGCGCGGGCCCATGAACCCGTCAACGAACGACGAGTGCGGTTTTCTCCTTGAAGGGTTCGATTCGCCTCCCATGATCATGATGCCCTATACGCCGG
>JAJXTW010000281.1 GCA_021783455.1 Nitrospirota bacterium
ACAACAGCGACGATCACGATAGTGATCCCGAAAATGCCGCCATAGCCCATTCCCCATCCCAATTGCCGCCCATCATTCCACCACCCTGACCGCCGCCTTGACTGCCGCCCATTTGCGCATACGCTGCGTCTGTCATCAGTGCGATAGCAGTTGCCGCTCCTAGACCCTTATTCATGGTTTTTCTCCTCTCGTTTGATATTCTTTTCATCTCACTCAAATCCTGGCCCTGCGCAGTCTCAAAGCATTCCCGATGACCGACACCGAACTGAAGCTCATTGCCGCTGCCGCGAAAATGGGGCTGAGCAGTATGCCGAAAAACGGGTAGAGCGCTCCCGCGGCAACGGGAATGCCGAGGGAGTTGTATACGAAGGCAAAGAACAGGTTCTGTTTGATGTTCTTCATCGTGGCCCGCGAGAGGAGCCGCGCCCGCAGGATGCCCCTGAGGTCGCCTTTCACGAGTGTTACGCCCGCGCTCTCCATGGCCACGTCGGTCCCGGTGCCCATGGCGATGCCCACCTGGGCCTGGGCAAGGGCGGGAGCGTCGTTGATTCCGTCGCCTGCCACGGCAACAAAGCGGCCTTCACTCTGCAGGCGTTTGACCACGTCCGCTTTCTGGTTCGGCAGAACCCCGGCGATCACCTCGTCGAGCCGCAGCTTCTTCGATACGCTCTCAGCAGTCGTCTTAGTATCGCCCGTGACCATGACGATGCGGATACCGTCGTCATGAAGCTGTTTGACGGCCTCGGCAGTGGTTTCTTTTATCGGGTCGGCCACCCCCAGGAGGCCCGCTGCTTTCCCGTCCACAACGACAAACATCACGGTCTGGCCGTCCTTCCTGAGGTCCTCGGCCTTTGTTGCCAATTCGCCTGGATCGACGTGGAGCTCATCAAGCAGGGCGCGGTTGCCGAGAGCGACGTCATGACCTTCCACCTTTCCCGTCACCCCCTTGCCGGTCAAAGACTGAAAGAACTCGGCATTCTTCGGGCTGACTCCTTTTTCCTGCGCTCCGGCAACGATGGCCGCTGCGAGGGGATGTTCGCTCCCGCGCTCGATGCTTGCAGCATAAAGAAGTATGGACTTCTCGTCGTATCCGTTGTTCGATACTACGCCGACAAGCTTCGGCTTGCCCTTCGTGAGCGTGCCGGTTTTGTCCACAATAAGGGTGTCCACTTTTCTCATCATCTCGATGGCTTCCGCGTTCCTGAACAGCACTCCGCCGGCAGCGCCCTTGCCCATGGCAACCATGATAGAGACCGGCGTAGCAAGCCCCAGCGCGCAGGGGCATGCGATGATCAAAACCGCAATAGCATTCACCAGCGCGTAGACAAAGCGGGGTTCAGGCCCCACCCAGGCCCAGACAATAAAAGTGACGATTGCGATCGAAACCACGATCTGGACAAAGTATCCCGCAATGATGTCCGCAAGTTTCTGGATCGGCGCCCGGCTTCGCTGGGCCTCTGCCACCATATGCACGATCTGCGCGAGAAGGGTCTCCGAGCCGACCTTCTCGGCCTTCATGATCAGCGAGCCCGTGCCGTTCACGGTGGCGCCCACCACGCGATCGCCTGCATGTTTCTCAACGGGAATCGCTTCGCCCGTGACCATGGACTCGTCCAATGCGCTCGATCCTTCCATGACCACGCCGTCCACAGGGACCTTCTCGCCGGGCCGTACGCGCAACAAATCTCCGGCATGCACCTGCTCCAGGGGAACGTCAACCTCCGTTCCCTCCTTCACAAGGCGCGCGATCTTGGGCGCAAGCCCGAGCAACGCCTTGATGGCCTGACCGGTCTTGCTCCGCGCCCGCAGTTCGAGCACCTGGCCCAGCAGAACGAGAGTCACGATGACGGCAGCAGCCTCAAAATAGGTCCCAACTTCTCCTCCTTTACCTCGAAATGAAGGTGGGAAAATATGCGGAAGGAGCGCAGCCACGATACTGTATCCGTAAGCAACGCCGGTACCGAGGCCGATGAGGGTGAACATGTTGGGGTTCCAGGTTATGATCGACTGCCACCCGCGCACGAAGAATGGCCACCCGCCCCAGAGCACGACGGGTGTTGCAAAAATAAGTTCCAGCCACTCCAGCAACCCCATGGGGATGAACTTCCCGGGCGCAATCGCAGGGATCAAGCCGCCCATGGCGATATATATCAGCGGGATCGACAGCGCAACGCTGATCTTGAACCGCCGCGTCATGTTGATGAGTTCGGGGTTTTCCTGCTCATCGGCGGAAATGGTGCGGGGTTCGAGCGCCATGCCGCAGATGGGGCAGGCGCCCGGCGCATCGCGCACGATCTCCGGATGCATGGGACAGGTCCATTCGGCTTTGGCGGAATGCGTATGCAATTCGTCGGGGATCAGCGGTTTGCTGCACGTTGGGCAGGACCCTGGTGACTGTTTTTTCCCTTCCGCTGCTTCTTCCTTTGCGTAGGCCCCTGGGTCTTTATCGAACTTCTCTTTGCACGAGGTCGAGCAGAAGGAATACGTCTTCCCCTGGTGCGTGGACGTTCCAACCGCTTCCTTGTCTTCTATAGTCATTCCGCAAACCGGATCTTTGACTTTCATCTATTCCTCCTGATGCCCGATCAACGCCTGAATGCCGCTCATCGGAATATTGCAAAGGTCGCCACTACAACGACGGCCGCGACAAGCACGCACAACAAGACGACCAGGATGCGCGTGCGGAGTCTCAAGAGCTCAATGGCTTCGACAAGGCGCATATTCTGTTCGGCGAGAGCTGAGAGGAGTTCCGCTGCAATGGTCGATTGCTCTCTCAGCTGCGCAGTTTCCTGTTCCAGCGAAAACAGTCTTGCCTCCAAAGCGGATATCGTTTCCGAATGGCGGGAGTCCGGCCGTTGCTCGACCTGGGGCCCGCTTCGATTGACCACGCCCCAAAACTTCTTTGCGGCGCGGAGAACGGCGGGAGCATTGTATACGACGTCAGCCCAGGGAATTACCTTGAATGCGGCAAGCCAACTGATGGCCACGTTTTCCCTCCTCTGCATGTGCAGGTGATGACGTCCGACGCAAGAATGAATTTTTTGCCCAGGCTTCGTTTCAAGGCCATATCCCGCCCTTCCTTTTATCCATCAAAATCACTCGCGGCACGTTCGTCTTTTTAAAGGATACCATCTAAATCCACGGCATGGGGAAATTTCTCCCCCTTCAAGGGGGAGATTGAGAGGGGGATGGGTGGCTTTCAGAAGTCCATATTATTTTGAGACCATTAATCCTAAAAAGAGCATTTTGGACGCAGATAAGATCGGATAAACGCGGATAAAGAAAGATAGAAAAAATCTTTTGATGCTGAAAAAAGGCTCACCGTTGTGGTGAAGCCTCTTT
>JAJXTW010000045.1 GCA_021783455.1 Nitrospirota bacterium
CGGCGGCGTGAGGTGCCGTTTTCCCTCCATGCCGACTTTTTTTAGCACCAGGAACGCACGCTGACTGATCTCACCATAGGGCGTACCCACCACCTTGAGCGCAAGAGCAATATTTTCGAAAACCGTTTTGTGGGAAAGGAGTTTGTAGTCCTGAAACACGAACCCCATGTTCCGCCGGAGGTAAGGAATAGTGGACGACTTGAGCCGGAAGGTATTGATGCCCTGCATGACGATCTGGCCCTCGTCCGCCTGTTCAGCGCAGAAAAGGACCTTGAGCAGCGTGGTCTTGCCGGCGCCGCTGGGGCCGGTAACGAACACAAACTCGCCCTTGTCCACGATGAAACTCACATCGCGCAGGGCGGGAACGCCTTCATAATATTTGGTCACGCGGTAGAGCTGGATCATTCCTTAAAACCGAGGGTCAAGCAGCAAGGGGCAAGGGAAACCTTGCTACCTGCTACTCTTTTTCCTCATCACTTCCTTGACCGCTGCGGCGATATCCTGGGCCGACATGCCGTAGTGCTTCAGGAGTCCTTCCTGGTCGCCGGAGGTCCCGAAGGCATCCTTGACGCCGATCCGCACCATCGGAACGGGGGAGGACTCCGCCAGCACTTCCGCCACGGCGCCGCCCAGGCCTCCGATGATCGAATGCTCTTCCGCGGTCACGATGGCGCCGCACCGTTTGGCGGCGGCGATAATCGCATCGGCGTCGATCGGCTTGATCGTGGACATGTTGATCACGCCGGCATCGATCCCCTCGTTTTTCAGGATATCGCGCGCTTTGATCGCTTCGGCGACCATGAGGCCCGCGGCAATGATCGCCGCGTCCTTGCCCTCGTTGAATACGTGGGCCTTGCCGATCTTGAATTTATAATCTTCGCCGAAGAGGGTCGGCACTTTATTCCTGCCCACGCGTACGTAGCAGGGGCCTTTGTACTCCGCCACCGCCTCGATCGCCTGCAGCGTCTCGGGCCCGTCGGCAGGAACGATCACGGTCATGTTGGGGAGCACACGCATCAGGGCAATGTCTTCGACGGACTGGTGGGAGCCGCCGTCCTCGCCCACGGTGATCCCCGCATGGCTCGCGACGATCTTCACGTTCAGGTTCGGGTAGCAGACGGACTGCCTCACCTGCTCCCAGGCCCTGCCCGTGGCAAAAACCGCGAAGGTGCTCGCAAAAGGCAGCTTGCCGGCGATGGAGAGCCCGGCAGCCGTGCCGATCATGTCCTGCTCGGCAATGCCGATGTTGAAGAACCGCTCGGGGAAGGCCTTGGCGAATTTTCCCGTTTTAGTCGAGCCCGACAAATCCGCGTCGAGCACCACCACGTCGTTCCGTTTTTTCCCGAGGCTGACCAGCGCATCCCCGTATGCATCTCGTGTCGCAACCTTTTGCTGTGCCTGACTCACGTTAACCCCCAATAAAGTACCGACAGGGTGACGCGGCGACGGGGCGACAGGGGGAAAGGCCTCATGCTTTAAAAATCCCCGCGTCTCCGCGTCTCCAAGTCCCCGCGTCCGTTATTTACACACTGTCTCTTCCGACAATTCCTTCAATGCGATCTCAAGTTCGTCCTTCGACGGCGTCGTACCGTGGAATTCCACCTTGCCTTCGAAGACCTTCGAGCCTTTGCCCTTGACCGTGCGGCAGACGATCATGGTCGGTTTGCCTTTCACCGTCTCGGCCCGGTCGAGCGCGGCAACGATCTTCGCCATATCATGGCCGTCGATGTCCAACACTTCCCAGCCGAAGGCGCGCCACTTGTCCGTGATCGGCTCCACGCCCATCACCTTGGCGATCGGGCCGTCGATCTGGAGCCCGTTGTTGTCCACGAACGCGCAAAGGTTGTCAAGCTTGTAGTGGGCTGCGGTCATGGCCGCTTCCCAGACCTGGCCTTCCTGCAGCTCGCCGTCGCCCAAGAGCGCATATACGCGGTTCGTCGTTTTGTCGAGCTTATGCCCGAGCGCAATGCCGTTGGCCACAGACAGGCCCTGGCCGAGCGAGCCGGTCGAAATCTCGACGCCCGGTACATACTTGCTGTCGGGATGGCCCTGCAGGCGCGAGCCCAGTTTGCGGAGCGTGCAGAGTTCGGCATGCTCGATGAACCCGGCATGGGCCAGCACCGTATACAGGAGCGGCGCGGCATGACCTTTCGAGAGAATAAAATGGTCGCGCCCCTTCCAGTCCGGCTTCTTTGCATCGTACTTCATCTTATAGAAATAGAGCGCCGTCGCGATATCGGCGGAGGACAGGCTGCCGCCCGTGTGGCCCGAACCGCAGTCGGTCAACATTTTCAGGATGTCGATCCTGATCCTCCTGGCTTTGTCCTTCAGCGCTTTCAATTGGTCTTCAGTAACCGCCATGCAGCAATCCTCCCGTTTGATAGTTATGTGACCGTGGGCACCTACGAGTGCTCACGAAAGAAAAAAGGGCGATATCCCGCCGTTACTTTTCTTTCCGCTCTTTCTGTTCCTGGGCGAGAAAGTTGAGGATGATGTCGTCGAGGCTCTCTTCCTTTGCTTCTTCCTTGACCGCTGCAGGCGCCGGCGCAGGCTTCGGAGCGGGCGCTTCTTTCGGCGGCGCAGGTTTGGGCTGCTCGACTTTTTCGGCCGGCACGGCCTTCGGAGGCGCCGGCGTGTACGTCGATTCATGGGGGGCGTTGTTGAGGTCCAGCTTGCCCTGCATGAGATCGCGGATCATCTGTTTATGCTGCTCCATCATCAACTCACGCACGACTTCATCGAGGCAGTCCGCCTTGAGGATATCGGAGTAACTCGTCTTGCGTGAAGCGAGGATTGCGCCCTGGAAGTAGAGGAGAGATGTTATGGAGGGGCTGTTGACTCCGCCGTCCTCGGTCTGTACGTGATAAATTTTCCCCTGGAATTTGAAGTCGGTGTTGTACCCGGTCAGCATAGATGGTTATTATACAAATCAAGACAGGAAGATGCAAGCCTTTTTACTTGACAGGAAAAGGACGTTAGTGTAATTTTGATTTCGTGCCGGCGTGGTGAAACTGGTAGACGCAGAGGACTCAAAATCCTCCGGGGGCAACTCCATGTCGGTTCGATTCCGACCGCCGGCACCATTTTCCTTCACCCGTGGCCGATTTCCTTCTCCCGCACCCCTGACGTGCACATGGTAACGATGTACGTTAACCCCCAAAAGATCTGTTGCGTGCCTCAGGACATCCTCAACCGTCATGGCCAACGATATGAATCCGGAGAATGTTTGACGAAAAGGGTTTCCTCGGTATGAAATTAAAAAAGATCGTCGCAAGCTTCCCTGTTGTCGCGCTGAGTGTCGTCTTCTGTTACTTGGTCCTGGACGAGAGGGCCGCTTTGTTCGTCAAAAAACTGTGGATGTACAATAAACAATTCTCTCTTTTTTCCCTCAACATCCCTGATATGCTGTTTTCCCTGGTCTGCCTCATTACGGTCAGCGCGTGGATCATCTTTTTTTATCTCACCCGCAAAGGCATTAACAACACCCACACGCGTTTTTTCCAGCTCATTGCCATCTCGGTCCCGCTTGCAAATATGGTGAAATGGCTTTTCAAGTTCGCTTTCGGCAGGATCAGTACGAGATTCTGGCTGCTGTATCCCCGTTCTCATGAGTTTCACTGGCTTCACGGCACAGGCAATTTCACCGGATTCCCTTCCGGCCACATGGCGGTCTTTACCGCCCTCGTCGCCGCTCTGTGGGTGTATTATCCGCGCCACAGGACCGTCTACCTCTTTTCTCTGGCGGCACTGGCGCTGGCGCTGATCGTGACAAACTATCATTTCATCAGCGACATTATTGCCGGAGCCTACACTGGATTATTTGTTCATGCGGCAACCGACGCTTCTTTGACATATCTGCGCAGATCGCAGGAAAAGAACCATCCGATATAATCTGCCGAATCCGGAGAGTGCTTTTTCTCCCCGGATCACTCCCTCAGATCTTTTCAATCTCCTGTTTAAAAAATCCCCATGCTTCCTGGTCGAAGATGCAGAACTCGACAAGTTCCAGAGAAGTTTCGGGATAGCGCTTCAGAAACAGCACCGTCTCACCCACGAGTATCGTCGCGCACCGGTCCTTGGGAAAGCCGAAGATCCCGGCGCTGATGGCAGGGAGCGAAATGCTCCTGAGCTTTTCCTCCGTGGCAAGCGTCAGGACGCTATTAACCGCCCGTTTCAATTTATTATCTTCGTCGCCCTCTCCCATTATCGGCCCGACAGCGTGAATAACGTACCGCGCCTTCAGGCTCCCGGCTGTGGTGATTGCGGCGCCCCCCACGGGAACATGGCCGATCCTGTTGCTCTCATCCTGGATGATCCGGCCGCCTTTTCGTACGATCGCGCCCGCGACCCCGCCGCCGTGCTGCAGCCGGCTGTTCGCCGCGTTCACGATAGCGTCCACATCACGCTCCGTAAGATCGGCTGAGACGAGGCGGATGGTCTTCTTGTTGATCTTTTTTTCGATAGGATTCACGGAGCACCTCCGATGTTCGTAACCCCCGCTCTCATTGCGAACCACCGATCATCTGCAAGTACGACGGAAGTTTCCGTCTGCCGTTCAGTGATCGACCAGTATTTTCCGAGCAGCCGGTCCTTCTCTGCTGCTGCGACCAGGCGAAATCCGTGTTTCCCGTAAAACCGGATTGCCCAGACTGCTGCGGCCCACGTCCCGACGAGCGTCGGTTTTGTTGTCAGCGTTTTCAGGCGCGAGAGCAGCCTTCCTCCGATCCCCTTGCTTCGCCATGCAGTGCGCACATAGGCGTGCCGGATGAGTGTCACGTCCTGCACCTGCTGGATTCCCATGACGCCGGCAAGCGTTCCCTCTTCCTCAAATCCCCAGAACACCACGTCTGCATCGAGTTCGTGCCGGAGATAGTCCCTTGTCATGTACGGCTCGTGCCAGCAATCCGCAGGAATATGGCCCTTGTACGCACCTGCTGCGTCGTTGATAATGATCAACAGGGCATCAGCTTCGTTTCGACGGCATGGTCGAATCACATCAACCTCCATAACGCGGCATGGTTTCAGGATATATCAGTTTGCGGCGAAAATCAAGACAGCACGGCTCGCCTATCAGCAGGCACAGCAACGTTGCACCTCTCGACACTCGACAAAAGAATGAAAAAGTCTTATTATTCCTCAAGCGACCTCTCTCGAGGTATAAGTTCAAGTGCCATGCAAAACGATTTGTATGAGCACAAGAGAAATCAAAGGAGATCAACAGCATTGATGAAACTTCACTTCAACAGACAAAACGGCCCCGTGGACGAGGCCATTGACAACCTCATCGCGCTGGCCGACGGCATTCAGCGTCCGGAATATATCCGTGAAATGATCATTGCCGCGCTCAAGGCCGGCCAGGAGGACGACGAGAGCGCGGACCTCAAGCTCATGAACACCACGCTCAAGGAAATGCGGTTCACTTCCAAGGTCTTCGGCCCCTACCGCAACGTGCGGAAGGTGACGGTCTTCGGTTCCGCGCGCACGAAGCCCCACGAGCCGATCTACGAGATGGCGAAACTCTTCGGACAAAAACTCGCTGAAGCGGGTTATATGGTGATTACCGGAGGGGGGGGCGGCATCATGCAGGCCGCGAACGAAGGCGCGGGGCCCGAGCATTCCTTCGGGGTCAACATCCGGCTCCCCTTCGAACAGCGGCCCAACCCCGTGATCGAGGGAAATCCGCGGCTCATCACCTACAAGTACTTTTTCAACCGCAAGGTGGCCTTCCTCAAGGAAGCCGACGCGGTTGCGCTCTTTCCCGGGGGCTTCGGCACCCTCGACGAGGCCATGGAAACGCTGACCCTCGTCCAGACGGGCAAACGCAATCCCCTGCCGCTCGTGCTCGTAGACGATCCCACCTGCCCCTACTGGACCGAGTTCATCAGATTCATGGAGGAAGGGCTCCTGACTCGGGACTATATCAACAAAGCCGATCTGGCGCTCTTCGAGCGCGTCGATTCCATCGAATCCGCAGTCGCGAAGATCAACCGGTTCTACAGCCGCTACCACAGCATGCGCTATGTTGACGGACAGCTCGTGTTCCGCATCACGTCGCAACTCGGGGCGGAACACATCCGGAAGCTTACAGAGCGCTTTCACGACATTCTGCTTCCGGGCGGAGTGATCGCGCCTTCCGCGGCCTTGCCCGCGGAACTGGAAGATGCGGACGTTGTCCATCTGCCGCGCCTTGTTATCGATTTCAATCGCAAGGATTTCGGCAGGCTCAGAAGCCTGATCGATGCCATCAATGAATGGCAACTTTGAACCTTGCGGGACAGCTAATACTTAAGCAGCACGAAGCAGGGTCTCATTCTTGACTTTCCCTTTCCCGATGCTAAGCTAGAAGTGTGCGACCGCCTATTTGGCGGTCTTTTTTCCGTTGCTCCGTTCTTTTCCTGCATTTCACCCAACCATGCCAACCAACAGGAGGTGTTTCCATGATCAATCTCAACATCAACGGCAAGGCATACCAGGTGGATGTTGCCCCGGACGTGCCACTCGTCTGGGTCATCAGGGAGCGGCTCAAGCTCATCGGCACCAAGTTCGGCTGCGGCATCGGCATGTGCGGTTCCTGCACAATCCACATCGACGGGAAAGCGGAGCGCTCGTGCCAGACGCCGGCAGGAAGCGCACAGGGCAGAAAGATCGTCACCATAGAAGGGCTTCCCGAGAACCACCCGGTGAAGCAGGCGTGGATCAAGGAGCAGGTCCCGCAGTGCGGCTACTGCCAGCCCGGCCAGATCATGCAGGCAGCAAGTCTTCTCTCCGAAGACCCGCATCCGTCTCCGGAGAAGGTCGTCGAGTACATGAACGGCAACCTCTGCCGCTGCGGCACCTACGTGAAGATCAAGAGCGCGATCAAGCTCGCATCACGAGGAGGCGGCAAATGAAAAACGATATCACACGAAGACAGTTCGTAAAGATGTCCGGTACGGGCCTCGTCATTGCCGCTGCCGCGACCTCCACCGGGTTCCAATTGCTTTCAGCTGCAGAACTGGAAACGACCGGCTCCTTCCATCCGAGCGTCTGGCTTGAAGTGCTGCCCGACAATGCGGTCGTCGTGACCGTCAACAAGTCGGAGATGGGACAGGGCGTGTATACGTCGATTCCCATGATTGTTGCCGACGAGCTCGACGCGGACTGGAAAAACGTACGCATCGGCGTTGCACCTGCCGGCGATGCGTATAAGGACCCGGCGTGGGGCACGCAGTCCACCGGCGGCAGTTCCAGCATTCGTCACATGTACGAACCGCTCAGGAAAGCCGGTGCGGCGGCGCGGGAAATGCTTCTGATCGCGGCTGCCCGCACGTGGAAGGTTGCGGTCAAAGAGTGCGCCGTTGATCTGGGCAGGGTAAGGCACATCAAGACCAATCGGATGCTTGCTTACGGCAAGCTGGTGAAGGAAGCATCGAGGCTGGAAGTTCCGCAAAACCCCGTGCTCAAGAAAGAGAGCCAGTTCCGGTACATCGGCAAGGACATCCCCCGTCTCGACGTGCACGACAAAGTGAACGGCCTGGCGCAATTCGGCATCGACTCCTTTGTACCAAGCATGCTCTACGCCGCTATTGCGAGGCCGCCTGCCTACGGCGCAGACCTCGCTTCCGCTGACAAAGACGCTGCCAGGGCTGTGGCCGGCGTCCAAGCTGTCGTGCCGATTCACAGCGGCATGGCGGTCTGCGCAGATACGATCGACGCAGCGTGGAAAGGCCGGGACGCCCTCAAGGCGAACTGGCAGGACCCGAAATATCCTGCGCTCAGCAACGCATCCCTGGAAAAGGATTTTGCCGACCGGATGAACGCGAACGGCATCATTGCCCGGAACGACGGCAATGTGCAGGACGCTCTGAACGCAGCCTCGAATAAAATCGAGGTAACCTATCTTCTCCCCTACCTGTCGCACGCCACCATGGAGCCCATGAACTGCACGGTCGACGTCCGGAAGGACAGCTGCGACATCTGGGTGCCGACGCAGAACCAGACCGGCGTACTCGCAATGGCGGCCCAGCTCACCGGATTGAAGCCGGAGCAGATCCACGTGCATACGACGTTTCTTGGCGGCGGGTTCGGCAGACGCTTTGAGCGGGACTTCGTGGAAGAGGCGCTGCTTCTGTCCCTTTCCACGGGAAAGCCGGTCAAGCTCGTCTGGAAACGGGAGGAGGACATCCAGAACGATTTCTACCGCCCCATGAACATGAGCAGGATTCAGGGCGCCGTCGACAAGGAGGGGCGGGCCGTTGCCTGGTCTCACAAGATCGTCTGCCCTTCCATTTTTGCCCGGGTCTTCCCGCAGATGATGAAGGAGGGCATCGACAGCGCAGCAGTGGAAGGCGTCCGGGACCTGGAATATGAAATCCCGAACGTCGCAGTCGAGTATATGCGCATCGACACGCCCGTACCGGTGGGCTTCTGGCGGTCCGTCGGCAGTTCGCACAACGGCTTCACGGTCGAGAGCTTCGTGGACGAACTCTCCCATGCAGCACAGAAGGACCCCCTCGAGTTCCGGCTCGGGCTGCTCAAGAACCATCCGCGTGCGCGAAAGGTGCTCGAAGTGGCGGCGGAAAAAGCCGGCTGGGGCAAGCCCCTCGCCCGGGGCCAGGCACGCGGCATCGCCTACCAGCTTTCCTTCGGAAGCTATGTGGCCCAGGTGGCGGAGGTTTCGGTCAATAAAAACAGCGGTGCGATCATTGTGCACAAGGTCACCTGCGCCGTGGACTGCGGGTCAACGGTGAACCCCGCCATCGTTTCGGCCCAGATGATGGGCTGCATCACCATGGGGCTCTCTGCTGCGCTCAAGGAGAAGATCGAGATCGCAAACGGCGGCATCAGGTCCGGGAACTTCGCTGATTACGAGCTTCTGCGCATGGAAGAAGCGCCCGAGGTGGACGTCCATATCGTAAAAAGCGGAGAGCAGCTGGGCGGCATCGGCGAACCCGGCCTGCCTCCGGTCGCGCCTGCAGTGGCGAATGCGGTGTTCAAGGCAACGGGCGCGCGCATACGGCAATTGCCCATGAAACCGGAAACCGTGCTCGCGGCGATGAAAACCGTATAAAAGAAAAAACCTTTGCCAGGAGAAAGGGAGAGAGAAAGGGCGAAAGGGGGAGTGAGATCAAAAGATTCCCCCCCGTTCCCTTTTCTTCCTGTCCCCATTTCTCCTAAAAAGGGCTCACTGTCCATTCTTTACCGTGTTCATCCGTGGTTACTAATTTTTTCACGAGGTGATTCATGCAGATTTACGAAGAAGTTCTCCGGCTCAAACGCCTTGGCCGCATTTCCGCCATTGCCACGATCGTCGAATGCCGGGGCTCGTCGCCCCAGAAGCAGGGCGCCAAGATGCTCGTTCGAGACGACGGCTCGATCCTGGGGACCCTGGGCGGCGGCTGTCTTGAAGCCGACGTGGTTGCGGCCGCGCGCATGGCCATGAAGGACGGCAGTCCCTTGACCCTCCCCTTCGAGCTTACGGAGAAGGAAGGCGGGCTCGTGTGCGGAGGCGCGGTCCTGGTCTACATCGAACCGGTGATGCAGGAACCCCATCTCGTAATCCTCGGCGCGGGCCACGTGGGAAAGACGTTGACCAAGCTCGCGCGCTTCACGGGTTTCCGGGTGACCGTGGTCGACGACCGGCAGGAATTCGCAAACCGGGAAAACATCCCCGATGCAACAGACCTGCTCGTAAACGAGTTTGCCCGGGCCTTCGAACAGGTGCCTGTCGAGCGAAGCACGTACATCGTCGTTGCTACGCGGGGCCATAACCACGACCTCGACGCCGTCAAGGCCGCGCTCATGACGGAAGCCTGCTATATCGGCCTTCTCGGCAGCAAGCGAAAAAAGGCCCTGCTGCATAAATCGCTTCAGGAAGCCGGTTTTTCGCAAGAAGATCTCAACCGGATCGTGATTCCCGCGGGCCTTCCCGTGGGTTCCGTCACCCCCGAGGAAATTGCCGTAAGCATCATGGCGCAGATCATTCAACTACGGAGAGCAAATGGGCAACCGCGTATCGGCGCTCCTTCTTGCGGCAGGCTCATCCAGCAGGATGGGGCGGACCAAGCAGCTTCTCCTGCTCGATAACAAGCCGGTCATCAGACACTGCATCGACGCTCTTTTCGCGGCCGATGTCGGCGACGTTGTAGTCGTCGTCAGCACGGCGGACAACGGGATCACCAAGACCCTCTCGGGGCTGCCCGTGACTGTCGCGGTAAACACAACCGCGGGCAGCGATATGGCGGAATCCGTCAGGACCGGGTTCCGGGCGCTGGATCACTCCTCTTCCGCAATTCTCGTCTGTCTCTCCGATCACCCGCTCGTCAGTCCCCTGTCGATCATGGCCTTGATGGACATGCATGACAGATTTCCTGATAAGATCATCATCCCCTGCTATCAAGGTCGGCGGGGCCACCCAGGCCTGTTCCCCAGGACCGTCCTGGATGAGATTTTTTCCAAGATCACCCTTCGCGACATTGTCAGAAAAGAGAGCGGTCGCGTGCTGGAGCTGCCCAGTCTTGACGAAGGCGTCGTGTTCGACATGGATACGCGCGATGATTACGAGCACCTGGTCGGGCTCTTCGGGAGAAAAAAATGACGAGCGATCACACGTTGCCTCCCCTTGCCCTTACGGGCTTCCTGCTTGCGCTGCTTTTCGTTGCCATGGAAGCTTTCGCGGGCTTCGGCAGCCGCTGGGGATGGTGGAATTTCATGATGGGCATCAACATGCTGCGATGGGCCGCTTATGGCGGGCTATGCGCCGCCGTGGTCAGCGCCGTCGGGCTCGTCGTGTCGTCGATGCATCACCGGGTTTTTCCAAGCGCAGTCCTGGCAATAGCCGGCATCATCCTCGGCCTCGTGACCGCGGGCATTCCCTGGACCTGGATGCAGGCCGCCAAACGGGTCCCGCCGATCCACGACATAACGACCGATACCAGGAACCCTCCGGAGTTCAAGGCAATCCTCGCGCTCCGGAAAAACGCGCCAAACTCCGCATCATACGGCGGCGATGAGATTGCGGCCCAGCAACTCAAGGCATACCCTGATATTCAGCCCCTGGTGCTGCCTGTATCAGCCCGTGTTGCCTTTGAAAAGGCGCTTGATGCCGCTCGCAACCTGGGCTGGGAGATAGTGGCCATGGCCCCGAGTAAGGGACGCATTGAAGCGGTTGACCGCACCTTCTGGTTCGGCTTCAAGGACGACATCGTCATCCGGATTTTGGCTGAAGGCGAAGGCAGCCGGGTCGATATCCGTTCCGAATCCCGGGTCGGTGTCAGCGATATCGGAACCAACGCCAAAAGGATCCGCAAATTCCTGGAACAGATGAAGAGCTGAATTCAGCGCAATTAAATATGCCGCATGTGGGATGAAACTGCTGTTTATAGCTGTGAATAACCATATTAGACAGCCTTACTTGCTAATAAAGCGATACAGGTGGGCTGATCATCAGCAAAAGCCATTAATAAACATCCATTCCCCTTGAGAACCATTCGACTCATTAAGGTTTGTTCCCGGCATCCAGCCCGAAAATCTGTTGACAATAAATCAGGCCCTGTGCTATAAAAGAGGTCTTTTGAAGCATATTTCCAGCCTGTTCACCAGCAAGGACATCGATACATGGCGACTATCACCCCCTTTCGGGGAATGGTTTACAACCAGGCAAAAGCGGGAAAGATCCACAACCTCGTCTGTCCGCCTTACGATATCATATCGCCGGCAGAGCAGCAGGATTTGTACAGAAAAAGCCCGTACAACGTGATCCGGCTCGAATACGGACTGGCAAGCCCCGGCGACACCGAAGAAGACAACCGGTACACGAGGGCAGCGGCAATACTGGAAGACTGGTCGCGCACAGCTATTCTGCAGCAGGGCACGGAGCCGGCTTTCTACCTCTATGAGATGGAGTACCATGCAGGCGAGGACGTCAAGAAACTGCGCGGCTTCATCAGCCTGGTCAGGATCGAGGACTACGACTCGGGCGTAGTCAAGCCCCACGAAACGACCCTCTCCGGCCCCAAGACGGACCGACTGAATCTCCTGCGAGCGTGCAAGGCGAGCTTCAGCCAAATTTTTTCGCTCTTCTCCGATCCGCAGGGGAAAATCTCAGGCGTCCTTGCGAAGGTCGCGGGCAAGCCCGAGATGGAAGTAAAAAGCAGCGACAATGTGGTCCACCGCGTCTGGCCCCTGAACGACAAAAACGATATCGAGACCATCGTGCGGGAAATGGCCGGCAAACAGATCTTCATCGCCGACGGTCACCACCGGTACGACACGGCTTTAAATTATCGAAACGAACGCCGCAAGGCAGCGGGCTCCTCTACGGGCGGGGAAGGCTACAACTACGTTGCCATGTTCCTGGCCCGACTGGAAGACCCGGGGCTCACGATTCTTCCTGCGCACCGCGTTCTGTTCAACCTGGCGAACTTCGATCCGCGGCGCTTCGAGGACGACCTGAACCGGTACTTCAACATCGAGCGCATTGATTTCGACAGGAGGTCCGAAGCCAAGGATTTGCACACGGTCCTGGACACCATGGCACACCGCGCGGACCATGCCCATGTCTTCGGCATGCGGGTCAAGGGAGAACACAGTTACTACCTCCTCACGCTGCGAAACGAAGCGGACATGGATGCGCTGCTCCCGTCCAAGTCCCCCGCGTACCAAAGGCTGGACGTCTCGATTCTCCATCACCTGATCATCGACAGGCTCCTGGGGATCAAGATGGAAACGCACAAGCTGGGGCTCAACATCGAATACATCAAGGACGCTGCTGAGGCGGACAAGCGGGTCCACGACGATGCCGTGGAACTGGTCTTTTTCATGAACCCCACCAAGGTGCAGGAAGTGAAGGATGTGGCAACAGTCGGCGAACGGATGCCGCAGAAAGCGACGTACTTCTACCCCAAGCTGCTGACGGGGCTGGTGATACATAAAATAGAATAAGGGTGCAGGGTCCGGGGGCCGGGGGCCGGGAGCGACCGATCAGTCGGTTTTCCTGGACCCTGGACCCCGGACCCCGGATCCATCTTTTTCCAAGGAGGCTACTACCATGGCAGTAAGAGTTGCAATCAACGGATTCGGACGTATCGGCAGGAACGTGTTCCGCGCTTCGCAGGGCAACAAGAACATCGAGATCGTGGCGATCAATGACCTTACGGATACCAAGACGCTCGCGCACCTGCTGAAATGGGACTCTACCTTCGGCGAATTCCCCCATGACGTAAAGGCCGGCGACGGCAAAATCATCGTGGACGGCAGGGAGATCGCCGTCATTGCCAAGAAGGACCCGGCTGAATTGCCCTGGAAGGACCTCAAGATCGACATCGCCCTGGAGTGCACCGGTCTGTTCCTGGACAAGGCGAGCGCCGGCAAGCACATGACTGCGGGCGCGAAGAAGGTCCTCATCTCTGCCCCGGCCAAGGACCCGGATGCGACCTTCGTGATCGGCGTGAACGAGCACACCTATGACCCGGCAAAGCACCACATCATCTCGAACGCCTCCTGCACCACGAACTGCCTGGCGCCTATGACCAAGGTGATCCACGAGAACTTCGGCATCGTGCACGGCCTCATGAACACGATCCACTCCTACACCAACGACCAGAAGCTCCTCGACCTGCCGCACAAGGACCTGAGACGCGCCCGGGCAGCCGCGGTGTCCATCATCCCGACCTCGACCGGCGCGGCCAAGGCAGTAGCCCTCGTGCTTCCGGAGCTGAAGGGCAAGCTCGACGGCATGTCACTCCGCGTACCCACGCCGGATGTGTCGGTCGTGGACGTCGTGTTCGAGGTCTCGAAAAAGACCACCAAGGAAGACGTGAACGCCGCGCTCAAGTCCGCCGCCGAGGGCAAGCTGAAAGGCATCCTGCAGTTCGAAGAAGCGCCGCTCGTTTCCATCGACTTCAAGGGCAACCCGCATTCCTCCATCGTGGACGCGGCCTTGACAAGCGTCATGGAAGGCACCATGGTGAAGGTGGTCTCCTGGTACGACAACGAGTGGGGCTACTCCAACCGGCTCCGCGACCTGGCGATCCTGGTGGCGAAGAAAGGCCTGTAAAAAGATTTAGCCACAGAGGCACTGAGACACAGAGACCCAAGTCTCCTGATTTAAAACAAGACAAACTCTGCGCCTCCGTGTCTCCGTGGCAGATTTTGGAGTTTCATTATGGATAAAAAAACCATCGAAAAAGTCGACCTGAAGAACAAGCGGGTCTTCATCCGCGCCGACTTCAACGTGCCGCTCGACGACAACGGCAACATCACCGACGACGGCAGGATCCGTTCGACGCTTCCTACCATCAACTACGCCCTCGATGCAGGCGCCAAGGTGATCCTGGCCTCGCACCTGGGACGGCCCAAAGGCAAGCCGAATCCCAAATACAGCCTGGCCCCGGTGGCCCTGCGGCTGAACCGTCTCCTGAACAAGGAAGTGAAATTCGCCAAGGACTGCATCGGCCCGGACGTGGAACACCTGGTCCAGGGCATGCGGCCCGGCGATGTGCTGCTGCTCGAGAACCTCCGGTTCCACGCAGAAGAGGAAAAGAACGACGAGGGTTTCTCGAAGGCCCTCGCGGCATTCACCGATGTATATGTGGACGACGCCTTCGGCACGGCGCACCGCGCCCATGCCTCCACCTACGGCATCACCAGGTTCGTGAAACAGTCCGTGGCGGGATTTCTCATGAAGAAGGAAATCGATTATCTGCAAAAAGCCGTTGCGAATCCCGTGCGGCCCTTCGTTGCGATCCTGGGCGGCGCCAAGGTTTCGGGGAAAATC